>DASRYA010000182.1:0-1986 GCA_035687305.1 Hyphomicrobium sp.
AGATGCTTTCCTTTATTCCGCTGCTGCGGAGTCGGGGTCCCCGCCGGAGCCTGTCATCGGGCGGCGCTTTGGGCCGACCCGTTGGCGAGGACGACCAATTGTTTATCCCCGGCCCTTGGTCGGAATCTTGTTGAACGGCACATCCTTGTCGACGCGGATGTCGCCCGGCAAGCCGAGCACACGCTCCGCGATGATGTTACGCAAGATCTCGTCGGTGCCGCCTTCCACGCGCGTCGCCGGGGAGCGCAGCAGCATCGCCTGGAATTTGCCCGCGACTTCCGCTTGCGCCGGATCGCTGACGACACCGGCGGCGCCTTGCAGATCGAGCGCGTAGGTCGCAACTTCCTGAATCATCGAACCCGCCACCAGCTTGCCGATGGAATTCTCCGGCCCCGGCCGTTCGCCGCGCGACAGCGCCGAGATCGAGCGGAACGCGGTGTATTTCAGGCCTGACGCTTTCACCGCCCAGTTGGCGAGTTTGGCCCGCACCGCGCGATCGTCGATCGCCGGCGCGCCGTCGATGACAAGCTCGTTGCAGTAGTCGAACAACTCAGGAAAGCCCGTCGCAACGCTGGCACCGATCGACATGCGCTCGTTCATCAGTGTGGTGAGCGAGACGTTCCAGCCGTCGCCCACCGCGCCGAGCCGCTGACTGTCCGGAATCCGCACGTTGGTGAAATACACCTCGTTGAATTCGGACTGGCCGTTGGCCTGCTTGATCGGCTTGATCTCGACGCCGGGGCTCTTCATGTCGAGAAAGAACATGGTGAGCCCCTTGTGCTTCGGCACAGTGGGGTCGGTGCGGGTGATGAGAATGCCGTAGTCGGAATAATGCGCGCCGGAGGTCCAGATCTTCTGGCCGTTGATCACCCAGTCGTCGCCATCGCGCTCGGCGCGGGTGCGAAGCCCCGCGACGTCGGAGCCGCCGGCAGGCTCGGAGAACAGTTGGCACCACACCTTCTCGCCGGACGCCAGCGGCGGCAGATAGGTGCGCTTCTGCTCCTCGCTGGCATAGGCCATCATGGTCGGGCCGCACATGCCGTGACCGATGATGAACATGCGGCTGAGCTTGCCGAAAGCGCCCTCTTCCTGCTGCCAGATCACGCGCTCGATCGGCGACGAACCGCGACCGCCATATTCCTTCGGCCAATGCAGGCACGCCCAGCCGGCATCGGCCTTCTTCTTCTGCCAGGCCTTCGCCACCTCGAGCACGTTGGCGCCCGACAGCACGAGGCGGCCGAGCGACGCCCGGTTCAGTTCGTCCTCGTACTGCTTCGGCGCGTTGGCGGCAATCCAAGCGCGCGCCTCGGCACGAAATGCGGCTTCCTGCGGGGTGTCGTCGAAGTTCATAGACATAGTCCTTCGTCAGTTACTGCGTCGTCCCTGCGCAGGCAGGGACCCATAACCACTGTTTTCGTTTCTCTTGCTCGCACATCGTTTCAAATCGACATGCTGCGGCGTATGGGTCCCGGCCTTCGCGGACGACGCCGACCTTTACGCCGCGTTCTTCTTGCGCATGCGCTCGATCAACTGGTCTTCCCAATAGGAGAGACTGCCGAGCGACAGCGCCAGCGCATTCGAGCGCCGATAATAGAGATGGCAGTCGAACTCCCAGGTGAAGCCCATGCCGCCGTGCACCTGGATGTTCTGCTTCGAACAGTGCTGGAACGCCTGCGTCGCGCTGATGCGTGCGGTGGCAGCGGCTTCCGGCAGTTCGCCTGCGTTAGTCGAGAGCGCCCACGCGCCGTAGTAACAGTTCGAACGCGCGAGCGTCGCCGCGACATACATGTCGGCGAGGATATGCTTGATCGCCTGGAACGAGCCGATCGGTCGGCCGAAGGCGATGCGGTCCAGCGCGTAGTCGCGACCCATTTCCAGCGCACGATCGGCGCCACCGACCTGTTCGAACGCCATCAGCACCGCGGCGCGATCGAGCACGCGGGTCAAAATGCTCCAGCCTTCGTTCGCCGCGCCGAGCGGTTCGGC
>DASRYA010000183.1:0-56165 GCA_035687305.1 Hyphomicrobium sp.
CATGTTCGGCAATCCGGAGACGACGACGGGCGGTAATGCCCTGAAGTTCTATTCCTCCGTACGCCTCGACATCCGCCGCATCGGCCAGATCAAGGAGCGCGACGAGGTCGTCGGCAACCAGACCCGCGTCAAGGTGGTGAAGAACAAGGTCGCCCCGCCGTTCAAACAGGTCGAGTTCGACATCATGTACGGCGAGGGCATCTCGAAGGTCGGCGAGTTGATCGATCTCGGCTCCAAGGCGGGCGTGGTCGAGAAGTCGGGCGCCTGGTTCTCCTACGAGGGCGAGCGGATCGGCCAGGGGCGGGAGAACGCCAAGGCGTTTCTCAAGGAAAACCCGAAGATCGCGACTGCCATCGAACGGGCCGTGCGCGCCAATGCAGGCCTCATCGTCGATCAGTTGCTGGTTGAGGAGGAGCCGGACGCAGACGGAGAGGAGCCGGACGAGGACGGCGTGCTCCCCGACGAGGACGACGGCGGCAAGAAGGCAGCACGGGCGAAGCGCTGAATTCGAGCGTTCGGGCTGGCGCAGCGAGCGTCTTGAGCGTGGCTCTGGTCGCGACCACGATGCACGCCTGATCCACTGTCTAGGTGTGGCATCCGGAAACCGCGGGGTAAGGCGGGCGGTGATCCGGGCCATCCTAAGGTTCGACGTCAGATCGCGGCTTCAACCTGGGAATATTGAAGCAGCCCGTTACACGCGATCCGGTATCGCACCGGGCTGGCGCTTCCCGCGCGCGAACGGAGAGTGCAGGGGCCTCCATCCCGCGGCCCGGGAGCCCGCATGCACAGGAATCCGAGACGGCGCCCGAGGCATCCGGCGCCGTCGGTGCGTGCAGGCGTCGGGATATCCGATGCCGCGGCCTTCTTCGGTCAGCAAAGATGGGAGCAAGGTAGGGAATAGGATGCGGGCCGGGCGTATTCACATCATGGGCGCGCCGGGCGCGGGGACGACCACGGTGGGCCGCGCCCTCGCGAGCACGCTCGCCCTGCCGCACCATGATACCGATGACTACTATTGGCGCCCGAGCGATCCCCCTTACCGGAATCCGCGTCCGCTTGAGGAAAGGCTATATCTCGCGCGGGAGATGTTCTTGCCGCGGCCGGCCTGGGTGGTGAGCGGCTCGCTCGAAAGCTGGGGCCCAGACGTTGCGGCGATGCTCGATCTCGTCGTTTTCCTGCTCGTGCCGACCGAAGTCCGGCTCGCGCGCCTGCGCGCCCGGGAAGCCTGTCTTTTCGGTGAGGATGTCATCGGCAAGGGTGGCTGGCGACACCAAGAGGCCGAGGAATTCTTCGCGTGGGCCTCTCACTATGACGATGACGACGGATCGCGCGAAGGGCGCAGCCGGGCAAAGCATGAGGCATGGCTCGCCACGCTGAGCTGCCCCATTCAGCGGATCGACGGCACCCGGGCCATCGAAGCGATCGTGATGGATATCGTGCAATTCCGCATGGCCTCGTCGCTCCCGTGAGGCACGGGGGACGTCTGGGGGGACTGTTCGATCGCGGCGCAGGCTCCCCCGCCGCTCATCCGATGCCGGAACCTGGGTGCCGATGCGGGGAGGGCACCATAGCCGCTTGACATAAAGGCTTCCGATCCGCGACGGATAGGCCCCGAAATGCGGCCGGGGATCGTGCCGGTCCCGACGCCGCAAGGTGCCACTTTCCGAAAGCAACCCATGGCCTCCGCCTCCGTCAACGACATCCGCCGCGCATTCCTGGACTTCTTCAAGAAGAACGGCCACGACGTCGTGCCGTCATCGCCGCTCGTGCCGCGCAACGACCCGACGCTGATGTTCACCAACGCGGGCATGGTGCAGTTCAAGAACGTCTTCACCGGGCAAGAGACGCGGCCCTACGTGCGTGCGGCGTCCTCGCAGAAGTGCGTCCGCGCCGGCGGCAAGCACAACGACCTCGACAACGTCGGCTACACCGCGCGCCATCACACGTTCTTCGAGATGCTGGGCAACTTCTCGTTTGGCGACTACTTCAAGGCCGACGCGATCCCGCTCGCGTGGGATTTGCTGACGAAGGATTTCGGGCTCGATCCCAAGCGCCTCACCATCACCGTCTATCACACGGACGACGAAGCCTTCGACATCTGGAAGAAGGTGACAGGCTTTGCGGACGAGAAGATCATCCGCATCGCGACCAACGACAACTTCTGGCAGATGGGCGACACGGGGCCGTGCGGGCCCTGCTCGGAAATCTTCTTCGATCATGGCGACAAGATCTTCGGCGGCCCTCCGGGATCGCCGGATGAGGATGGCGACCGGTTCGTCGAGATCTGGAATCTCGTCTTCATGCAGTTCGAGCAGCTCCCGGGCGGAGAGCGCATCGATCTGCCGAAACAGTCGGTCGACACCGGCATGGGCCTCGAGCGTATCGCTGCCGTGCTGCAGGGCGTGACCGACAATTACGATATCGATCTCTTTAAATCGCTCATCGCCGCCTCCGCTCAGGCGACGGGCGTGCCGGCGACCGGCGAGCACACGGCTTCGCACCGGGTGATCGCCGACCACCTGCGCGCCACGAGCTTCCTCATCGCTGACGGCGTGCTGCCTTCGAACGAAGGCCGCGGCTACGTGCTGCGCCGGATCATGCGCCGCGCCATGCGCCATGCGCATCTGCTGGGCGCCGAAGAGCCGCTGATGTATCGGCTCGTGCCTGCCCTCGTGCACGAGATGGGCGACACCTATCACGAGCTGCAGCGGGCCCAGCCGCTTATCACCGAGACGCTGCTCCTGGAGGAGACGCGCTTCAAGAAGACACTCGAAAAGGGCCTCGGCCTGCTGGGTGAGGCGACCGCGAAGCTGAAGCAGGGCGATGTGCTCCCCGGCGAGACGGCGTTCAAGCTCTATGACACCTACGGCTTCCCGCTGGACTTGACGGAAGACGCACTGCGTGCGCGCTCGATCGGCGTCGATACCGCGGGCTTCGAGGCTGCGATGCAGCGCCAGAAGGCCGAGGCGCGCAAGGCGTGGAAGGGCTCGGGCGAAGCTGCCACCGAGGCGATCTGGTTCGAGGTTGCCGAGAAGACGGGCGCCACGGAATTCCTCGGCTACGACGCGGAGGTCGCGGCGGGCGAGATCGTCGCGCTCGTAAAGGATGGCAAGGAAGCCAAGAGCCTCAAGGCGGGCGATACCGCCGCAATCATCGTCAACCAGACGCCGTTCTACGGCGAGTCCGGCGGGCAGGTGGGTGATGAAGGGACCATTACCGGGCCCAAAGGATCGCTCTTCCGTGTAACGGACACGCAGAAGAAGGCGGGTGGCGTCTTCATCCACTTCGGCAAGGTCGAGCATGGCGGTTTCGTTGTGGGCGAGACCGTCGATCTCACGGTCGACCACGCCAAACGCTCCGCGATACGCGCCAACCACTCCGCGACCCACTTGCTGCACGAGGCGCTGCGCCAGGTTCTCGGCCCGCACGTCGCGCAGAAGGGCTCGCTCGTCGCGCCGGGCCGTCTGCGGTTCGACTTCTCGCACCAGAAGCCGATGAGCGAAGCGGAGATCGCCGATGTCGAAGCGCGCGCCAACGCGATCGTGCTGCAGAACTCGCCGGTCGAGACGCGGCTCATGGCACTGGAGGACGCGATGCAGTCGGGCGCGATGGCGCTGTTCGGGGAGAAGTATGGCGATGAGGTGCGCGTCGTCTCCATGGGCGATGCGGGCGCGAGCGCCAACAAAGCCTGGTCGGTCGAATTGTGCGGCGGCACCCATGTGAAGCGCACGGGCGACATCGGCCTCGTGAAGATCGTCGCGGAGAGCGCGAGCGCTTCGGGCGTGCGCCGCATCGAGGCGCTGACGGCCGATGCCGCCCGCGCCTATCTCTCCGAGCAGGAGGCGCGGATCCGTGAGATCGCGTCGGCGCTGCACGTGCGCCCGGAAGACGTGGCCGAACGGGTGAAGGCGCTCGTCGAGGAGCGCAAGCAGCTCGAGCGTCAGCTCGCCGAAGCGAAGAAGCAGCTCGCCCTCGGCGGCGGCAGCGCGGGTGGCCAGGGCGCAGCCGATGCGGTGCGCACGATCGGCGCCGTGAAGCTGCTGGCGCGCACGGTGCAGGGGCTCAACCCGAAAGATCTGCGCGGCCTCATCGACGACGGGAAGAAACAGGTCGGCTCCGGCATCGTCGCGATCGTCGGCGTGACCGAGGACGGCAAGGCCGGGCTCGCGGTCGGCGTGACGGACGATCTCACGAAGACGTGGAATGCGGTCGATCTCGTGAAGGCGGGCGCTGAAGCGCTCGGCGGCAAGGGCGGCGGCGGCCGGCCGGACATGGCGCAGGCGGGCGGCCCCGATGGCTCGCGTGCGGGTGCCGCGCTGGAGGCGATCGAAGCCCGCTTGGCTGCGGCCTGAGCCGGAACGCGCTGGCTAGAGTGCTTCCGGAAAAGTGGGCACCGGTTTTCCGATAAGAAGCACGGGGCAAAGAAGTGCTTCCGGAAAAGTGGGCACCGGTTTTCCGATAAGAAGCACGACCAAGCAATCGTCTAGAGTCGTTCTGCGCTTCCGCCTGAACCGGAACGGCTCTAGCGAGCTGGAGCACGATCGCGTCTCTTCGAATCGCGATGCGGCACTCGTATTTCGATTAGACCGATGATCGACGCTTCGGACTGGTAGGGTCCGAAGCGATCATGGTCGAGCTGGCGCGACAGGGGAGCGGCTCGCGTGGTCCGCTCTTTCATCCGCCGGTCCGCTATCGGCCCGCGGTCTTCATGACCGAGCCGATGCGGTCGATGCGGTTGGTCCAGATGCCGCCGCTGAAACCGGCGGGCAAGCGCTCGAGCTGCTCGCGACGGTCGATGCCCGTCGTGCCGTAGGAGCCGTCGTAGGGCCCGAGCACGAAGACCTGCACGCCGGCGGCACGCATGCGCTCCATGAAGCGATTGGGCCAGCCCCACATCCATGGCGCAATGTTCAATGGCACCATCATCATGCCATTGCGGCACGCGTCCGGGACATGGCCGGTCCAGCCGATGAGCGCGTAGCGGATGAGGCAATCCTTCAGCGCACGGTTGGAGCCGACGGGAATCTCCGGCAGCGCCTGGTGCACCGTTTCGACGGGCAGCGTGCCGCCGTAGACCATCAGGCGCGCGCGGGATTGCGGCTCGAGACGCGCGAGGTAGGCGGCGAGCTTCGCGCCTTCATCGGCGTCGTTGCTTTTCACGTTGATGAGGAAGCGCCGCGTCGGGAAGGCGGTCAGCACGGCGTCGAGTGAAGGCATGGGGCCGACGCCTTTGCCGCGAAACGGGAACGTTGCGCCGCCGTCGGCGGTGTAGCCGTAGCCGATGTCGAGTGCCTGCAGTTCCGCCAGCGTGTGGTCGCGCGTTCTGCCGTGGCCGTCGGTGCGGCAGTCGAGCGTCCAATCGTGGAAGACGGCGAACGCGCCGTCCGTGGTCGGGTGCACGTCCAGCTCGACGATGTCGGCGCCGGCAGCGAACGCCGCCTCCATCGAGGGGAGCGTGTTTTCGATATATGGATGATCCGGTGGATCGATGCGGCTCGCGGTGCACGTATCGTTGCGCAGATCCTCATGGCTGAACGTCTGCGCAAGGCCGCGGTGGGCCAGCAGCACCGGGCGGCCATCCGCGGGCGTCTTGCTGAAAAGATTGGTGTTGTTCGCCCAGGCAAAGGCCGCGAGCAGCACGACAAATACGGACAGATATCGAAGCTTTTTCTTCATCTCGTTTTCATGGCGGCGAAGGAGGGTTGACACTAAAGCCGGGTAAAGCGGCAGAGCCGTGGCGTGAAGGCGTGGCCAAATCTACCGGCGACATTCCGTGCTCGGGTGGCCCCGGCGTCCGTCCGACCGCCGATCATGCCGCACGGCGCGGGGCTTCCGATCGCGCGTCCAGCGCATACGTTTTTTGAACGCTGGCGCAATCGGATCGCGAGGATCGTCAGGAGGTCCGTGAGATGTCCAGGAGCAGCAACGCAGAAGAGCTGAACAGCGAGACTTCCAGCCTGGCCCCGCCGGCCGCAGACGAAGAGGGCGCCGACACCCGGGCGATCATGCTGCCCGGCACCGAGCTTCCGGGCGCCGTCTACATCACGGTGGTGGCGGCATTCGCCTGGATGCTGATGATGGCATGGCTCGCGTTTTCATCATCCGACGGCATCGACCTCGACCTCGGCATTGCGACGGGGCTGGCGCTGATGTTCCTCGGTGTGCCGCTCGCCATTCACCATACGGCCACGCACCTGATGCACAGGGCCGGGATGTCGGTGCGCACGTTTCTCAACACCCCCTTCGACACCTACACCGGCCAGATGTCGCCGCGGCAGGCGTGGCTGGAGGTTGCGATGATCCCGATATCGCTCGCCATAGCGGCGACGCTGATCGGATTGGTGTTCCTCTTCGCGCGCTAGGCAAGGAGGACGCCTCACGCGCCCTTCGACATTTCCGCCTGGAGGTTCTCGTCGATCTTGTCGAGGAACCCGGTGGTGGAGAGCCACGTCTGCCGGTCGCCGACGAGGAGCGCGAGATCCTTCGTCATGTGGCCGGATTCCACGGTGCGGATGCACACGCGCTCCAGCGTCGAGGCAAAGTTGGCGAGCGGCTCGTTACCGTCCAGCTTGGCGCGGTGCGCGAGCGCGCGGGTCCAGGCAAAGATCGACGCGATGGAGTTGGTGGACGTCTCCTTGCCCTTCTGGTGCTCGCGGTAGTGGCGCGTCACGGTGCCGTGGGCGGCTTCGGCTTCGACGGTCTTGCCGTCGGGCGTCATCAGCACGCTCGTCATCAGGCCGAGCGAGCCGAAGCCCTGCGCAACGATGTCTGACTGCACGTCGCCATCGTAGTTCTTACAGGCCCACACGTAGCCGCCCGACCACTTGAGCGCCGAGGCGACCATGTCGTCGATCAGGCGATGCTCGTACCAGAGCTTGCGCTTATCGAACTCGGCCTTGAACTCGGCGTCGAAGACTTCCTGGAAGATGTCCTTGAAGCGTCCGTCGTAGGCCTTGAGGATCGTATTCTTGGTGGAGAGGTAAGCAGGGTAGTTGCGGTTCAGCGCGTAGTTGAACGTTGCGCGGGCGAACTCGCGAATGGAATCGTCGAGATTGTACATCGCCATGGCGACGCCCGAGCCCGGCGACTTGAACACCTCGCGCTCGATGGTCTCGCCATTCTCGCCGACGAACTTGATCGTCAGGGTGCCCTTGCCGGGGAAGCGGAAGTCGGTGGCGCGATACTGGTCGCCGAAGGCATGGCGGCCGATGATGATCGGCTGCGTCCACCCCGGGACGAGCCGGGGAACGTTGCGGCAGATGATGGGTTCGCGGAAAATGACGCCGCCGAGGATGTTGCGGATCGTCCCATTGGGGCTCTTCCACATCTCCTTGAGGCCGAACTCCTCGACGCGCGCCTCATCGGGCGTAATGGTCGCGCACTTGACGCCGACGCCGTACTTCTTGATCGCGTTGGCGGCATCCACGGTGACCTGGTCGTTCGTCGCGTCGCGGTTTTGTACCGACAGGTCGTAGTATTCGAGCGGCAGATCGATATAGGGATGGATGAGCTTCTCTTTGATGAGCTTCCAGATGATGCGGGTCATCTCGTCGCCGTCGAGCTCGACGACGGTTCCGGTCACCTTGATCTTCTGCATTCTGGCCTCGAATAGAGAGCGGGATTTCGCGACGGCGGCACCATATAGATGGTGCTGCGACGCAACAAGAGAGCAAAGGCGCCGCACTTGAGTGCCACGGTTACCATTCGTGACGACAGCACCGGACATCCCGTACCCCTGGTGCCGGGAACGGACCTTCCCATCGGCGAGCTCGTGCGTACCTGCCACGAGCGCACCATCGACGCCGGGTTGGAGGAGCTCTCCGTTCCGGGCCTCGACCGTGGGACGGTCGAGCCGCTTCTGACCTATTGCGCGGAGCTCAGGTGCGAGGCGGACGGGGTCACGTGCCCCGGCTGCAAACGGCGCACCGAGCTATTGGGTATCGCCAGCATCGACGACTTCATCGCCCGCCAGCGGGAAATCGTCGTGGGCGATGGCGCCGTGCGGCTGCTCGGGCAGGGCGAGGAGACGCTGCACGTGCCGTCCCTCGACGCGCTGGAAAAGTCGTGGTCGGGCGAGACCTACTGGTTCTGGGCCCGGCGCGTGCTGCGCAAGCTGCGCCACGGCATCCGCCGGGCGAACGTCCAGGGCGTGGCGTTCGCCGCCGCCGGCGAGAGCCCATCGGTGATCCTGATGGAGCCGCAACTCGCGGATAACGTCGGCATGGTCGCGCGGGCGATGGCGAATTTCGGCCTCGACGACCTGCGCCTCGTTGCCCCGCGCGATGGCTGGCCGAACGAGAAGGCACGAATTGCCGCCTCGGGCGCCAACTACATCATCGACGACGCGGCGAGCTACGAAGGGCTCGACGGGGCGATTTCCGACATCAACTGGCTCGCGGCCACCACGGCGCGCCAGCGCGACCTGCGCAAGCCGGTGATGACGCCCTTGGAGGCGGTAGCGGAGATGCGCCGGCGAATCGCTTCCGGGGAGCGCTGCGGGGTCCTGTTCGGGCGCGAAAGGTCGGGCCTTGAGACCTCCGAGGTGGCAAACGCCGACGCCCTCATTATGATTCCGGTAAATTCTCGTTTCGCTTCGCTAAACCTCGCGCAGGCGGTTCTCATCCTCGGATACGAGTGGATGCGGGGGAGTGACGCGCAAAGTCTCGGCCGGGTCACCACGTACGAGCAGCCCCTCGAGGCAGGGCTCCACATGGGCAACGACCGCCTCGCGACCAAGGAGGAGCTGTTCGGCTTTTTTGCCCATTTGGAAGGCGAACTTGAACGCTTGGGCTTCTTCAATCCGCCGCACAAGCGTGCCACTGTGGTGAGGAATCTACGCACGATGTTTACGCGTATGGGCGCCACTGAGCAGGAGGTGCGCACCTTGCGTGGTATTGTTGCAACGCTGGCAAAGGGCAAGGGACATGCCCTCAAGCGCTCAAACTGACCGCCATTATGTGGCCAAGTTTTGAGCTGAGCGATGCCGTGCGACTGGCAAAAAAATTCTGCAGCACAGCCGGCAAACGGCGTGCGCCAATAGTAACAATATAACGCAGGGACGGTTTCAGGAGATGCGGATCATGAAATGGGCGGGGAAGGGTTTGGCATGTGTGGCTGCCATGGCCCCGGCATTGGCGGTGACCCCCGTCAGCGCGCAAGAGTTGAGCGAAAAGGCAACGCGTACCTTCATGGAGTACTCGTGGACGCTCACTCCGGAGCGCTTCACCAAGCCCAATGGTGAGACGATCCTCATCGACAAGACCAAGCGCGCCGAGATCGAGGTTCCACTGGACGTTGCGCGCGAGGTCATCCGCGCTGGCCGTCTGTCGGCCCACGCCCAGGTGTGCGGTCTCGCACAGGAGCAGGGCGACAACCACAATTCGCTGATGCGCCGCCAGATCGAATCCAAGCGCTGGACGCCGCAGCAGCTCGTCTACATCAACCAGCTGCATCTTACCGTCGTGATGCTGCTCACGGGCCGCATCAAGCTCGTGGAGAAGGGCGAGGGCGACAAGAGCTCCGACAAGGAGGTCGTGGTTGCCGAGGAGGCCCAGAAGGGCACTCAGACCTGCACCGCCGAGCAGAAGGCCAAGGTGCAGGAGATGATCGCCGCCTACGTGAAGTCCGGGCCGGCGCTCGCCTCCAGCAGCGCCCCGGCGGCAGCCCAGGCGGCCCAGCCGACGGTGACGGTCGCCCCGAAGTAACCGGGCGGCCTAGCCTGGCGGCTGCGGGCGGCCAGGTTGACGGGACCGTCCGCTGTCTATATCAAGCCACATCCGACGCGGGCCAAAGGTTAACGGCCCGCGTTGTCCGTTGCGCACCTGTGGTGGCGCCCTTTCGAGTGGCGCGGCCTGTCGGCTTCCGAAAGTATTTTCGGAGCAGAGGAGGGGGCGCTCCAAGCCACAAAGAGCAACCGCTGGAGTGCTGTTACCATGACCAAGCGCATTCGCGCCAAGTACAAGATCGACCGTCGCCTCGGTGAAAACATCTGGGGCCGCCCGAAGAGCCCCATCAACCGGCGCGAGTCGCGCCCTGGCCAGCACGGCGAGCGCCGTATGCAGAAGCTGTCAGACTACGGTCAACAGCTCAAGGCCAAGCAGAAGCTCAAGGGCTACTACGCCAACCTCAACGAGCGCCAGTTCCACCGCATCTACGTGGAAGCTTCGCGCCTCAAGGGCTCGACCTCCGAGCTCATCATCGGTCTCCTCGAGCGCCGTCTCGATGCCGTCGTCTATCGCGCGAAGTTCGTTCCGACCGTCTTTGCTGCACGCCAGTTCGTCAGCCACGGCCACGTGCTGGTCAACGGCCGCCGTGTGACCGTGCCGAGCTATCGCTGCAAGGTCGGCGACGTGATCGAGGTGCGTGAGAAGTCGCGTCAGCTTCCGCTGGTTCTGGAAGCCATCAAGAGCGCCGAGCGCGACGTTCCCGATTACCTCGAGGTCGACCACGGCCGCATGACCGCGAAATACGTGCGCATCCCGCTGCTCTCGGATGTGCCGTATCCGGTGCACATGGAGCCGAACCTGGTGGTCGAGTTCTACTCGCGCTAATCGCCTTTCGCGTCCTCTGGGTCGCATTCGAATATGGAAAGGCCTCCGCGGCGCGGAGGCCTTTTTCATTTCAGGACGGTGTGCCGCGCGCCAGCCGCGCCGAGCCGCTCAGGCGGCGATGATCACATCGTTGAATGGCCGGCGTGCAGAATGGGGAGGGAGGGCAACGCCTTCCTTCAGATAGCCGAACCGGCACAGCAGTTGTGGCGTGCGGCCGGGCACCGTCAGCTCCGCGAGCTTGGGACGGATGGTCGTGACCTCGATCGGCTGGTTGAGGAAGGCATTCACGATTCGGCGCATCGTGAGTTGATGCAAGACGGCCGCGAGCGCGCGTCCCGTCGCCACCCATTCGGCGCGCGTGTCGCCCGTGGTCGAGAACACGCCGAGCAGCGGCGCGCCAAGCACGTTGGGCTTGTCCATGCGCGCAACGGCGCTGCCGAGGTCGAACATCCGAAAGAGGCTCGCCGCCGCACGCGTCGCCCAATCGGGGAAGCCGAAGCCGGGACCGGCGAGCCCGTCGCCGCTGGGTGATGTCAGCGGATGCATCCACGAGGCGAACTCGGCGCGGAATGCCGGATCGGCGAATTGAATGCGGTCGGCATCGGCGACGAGCGCGGCCACCCCATCCTTCACGGCGGCGTTGTCTTGGAGGGTGAGCTCGACGCCGAAGGGGCGCGCGGTTTCGATCAACAGCGTCTGCACGTCGTGCGGGATCGGCGTATCGGCATAGGGCAGGCGCACGGTCCTGCGGGATGCGATGGCTTCGAGCGTCTCGTAGTCTTCGATGCCCTTCGAGGGCACATCGCTCAACGTGACGCGGGCGATGACGTCGGGTGCCTGCGGTACCGGCAGCGGTATGAGCGAGCCGGTGAGACCGAAGGCGCGCAGGGCCGCATACATCGTTTCGGCCGCGCACGCGCAGGAGATCGTCAGCTCGCGGCCGTGGGGATCGACCCGCTCCAGGGCGCGGCTCTCGTCGGCAACGATGTCGACATGGGAATCGGCCAGCACGAAGCACCATGGCTGCGTGTTGTGCCCGGAGGGGGCGAGCATCGCATAGCGCACGAGGAAAGCGAGCACCTCGCGCGAGGTTCCATCGTGGGGAAAATCGATGGGCTCGATGTTCCAGGCCTTCTCCGAAGCAAGGGGCTGCGCTGTCGCCATCGCCAATCTCCGTAGCTGTGCGCCATTAGCGTTAGGCACGGGGCGTTGCGGAAATCTTGCCGTGCGGCGCCGGGAGAGCCTGGATCGCCTCCCTATTGGTCAGGGTACGGTGAAACTTGCGTCTTTGCTTAACGGGCGGTGTCGGCGCGCCGGGTTCGTCGGCAGCGTGACCAGCTCGCCGACGGGTTGCGCCGGTGCTGCCGGCTCTGCCACCGCAAGCGCGCGGGCGCTGCGCGGCGGCACGGTGTTGGCCCAGCCGTAGGCCAGCATGGTGATGATGGCGGAGGCGGCGAAGAAGTAGACGCCGGGCATCACCACCGCTTCCGTGTAGCCGGACGAGTTCACGTAGAAGATCATCAGCGCCAGCACCATCACGTCCGTCATCGAGTAGCGGCCGAGCCATTCCATGGTGGAGAACGAGCGGCGGCGGAACTCGGGCGACAGGTCCGGCGACGTCACGAGCGTCAGCAGATAAAACAGCTTCAGGAACGGAAAGAAGATCGAGACGGCGAACACGACGGCGCAGAGGAAATATTCGCTGTTCTCGTAGAGCGCCCAGATGATGGTCGCGATGGAATGCTCGTTCGTCCACACGAAGACGGTCGTGAAGCGGATCACCGGCAGGATGATGCCGAGCGCAAAGAACACCGTCGCCAGGATGATGAGGAAGCTGAGGAAGAAGTTGCGCACCACCGAGAGCGAGCGCGGCACGGCGGGCTCCGCAGGCGCAGGCTGCCCGGCGGCATAGCTGACATCCGCCTTCAGCCATGCGTAGGAGAGGATCATCAGCGCGACGCCCGCGGTGAAGAAATAGACCGCCGGCAGGCTCGCAGCGTCGTAAACGCCCTGGCTCTTCAGGAAGAAGATCGTCAGCGCCAGAACGAGCACGTCGTGCATCGACCATTTGCCGATCCATTCGATCGCCTTGAGGCGCTTTGCGTGACGGCGCAGCTCCGCGGCAGGCAGCGTCGAGACGAGCAACAGGTAGAGCAGCTTCACGATGGGGAAGAGGATCGAGAAGACGAAAATGACGGTGGCGAGGAACGTCTGGCCCTGACGGAGCAGCACCTCGACCGTCGAGAGCAGCGAATACTCGCTGGTCCAGAAGATGAACTTGGTGAGCCGCAGGATCGGCAGGGAGATGCCGAGCGCAAGGCACACGGCGGCGCCGATGATGGCAAAGCTCAACAGGAAACGCCGGCCGCCAAGCCGCATGGACTGTCACCCCAGATGTGTCGGCGGCGATGGTAATGCGCCGGCGCCGTGCCGTCACTCAAAGGCTCGCAGACGGCAAAACTGGGGCCGCATTTGCGCGCCAGCTATAGCTTAGAGGATGGTCGCAGATCGGAGGAAGGGCGATGGTGGGCAAAACGTCAGACAAGCTCGGGCGGTCGACGAAGGCGGCGCCAAACCGGCCGCCGCCGCGCCTGTGCTGCTCTCCGGCGGCAACCCTCAGATCGCGAAGGGATATGGCGATGCGCCCGTGCAGGCCTACATCGCGGCGATGCCGGGCTGGAAGCACGATATCGGGCGGCAGCTCGATGCCCTTATCGTTCGGACGGTTCCGGATGTGTGCAAGGCTGTGAAGTGGAACTCACCGCTCTACGGCATGGAGGGGCAAGGCTGGTTCCTGAGCCTCCATTGCTTCGCGAAATACATCAAGGTTGCCTTCTTCCGCGGCGCGGCGTTGCACCCCGTTCCTCCGGTCGCCTCGAAGCACGTGCGCACGCGCTACTTCCACATCGGCGAAGGCGAGCCGCTGGACGAGGCTCAGCTCGCCGATTGGGTCGAACAGGCGAGCCGGCTGCCTGGCGAACGCATGTGAGCGGTGAAGCGGCGCTTTCAGGCGCGCGATGGTTCCGCCCGGCATGCGGACGTTCAGCCGATCCGTGCGCCAAGCGTCGGAACCCTATCCGGGCAGGTGCATTGCAGCCTCAGGTGCAAAGCGTCGAGGCCATGCATGTTTGCCATCGTCACAAACCGATTAACATTGATTCTTCTTTCAGGGGCTGTCGCTCTCTTCCCCGTTGTTGCCCTCGCGCAGTCGTCCGGGGGATCGGGTGGCGGATCGTCAGGCGGGGGATCGTCTGCGGGTGGGACTGGCGGATCCGCCGGCGGTGGCGTCGGCCGCGGCTCACCCTCGACAGGCAGATCCCTCGGAGGATCATCGAGAGCCATCCCCGGCACGCCAAATACGAATCCCAATGGCTTCAGGAATAATGCTGCGCCAACGACGGCTCCGGGTTCGGGAACGCCTGCGCAACAGAATACGCGTCAGCGCGCGATGGAGCTGCGCAATTCCGAGCCATCGGCATCGCAACCGGTGGACCCCGGCGATTCACGCGGCCAGACGTCCGATGTCGGACAGGATGATCAGCCCTCTCCCAACAGCGGGGCTTTGCCGGAACGGGTCAGTCCCGGCCGTTCGACGGACCTCAACGAGCTATCGGCCGGTGGCAGTCCGCGCCAGGGCGCGGTCGGCAGAACGATGGCCGAATGCGAAGGCGCGTGGGACGCACAAACGCACATGTCGAAGGACAAATGGCGGGAGACGTGCCGGCGCACGCTCACCGAACCCCACCTTTGATCTCGAGGCTGAGCGCACCCAAGCTGGACATCAATCCGGTGAGCCGTTGTCCTTGAGGGGGAAGAACTCGCGCCAGGGACGTGCCTCGTCGATGACCCTCGCGATCGATGGACGCGCGAGCAGCCGCGAGCGGTAGCTGCGCAACGCGGTGTGCGCTTCGGGGATTGCGTAGCCCCAGTGGGCGTAAAAGAGGGCGGGTGCGGCCGCGCAGTCCGCGATACCGAAGGTTTCGTTCGCGGCCCAGGTGCGGCCCTCCATCCATCCGTTCAGCCATGCGTAGCTCTTGTCGAGCATCGCCTTTGCTTCGACGTCGGCCAGCGGGTCGCGCTTTCCCTCCTCGCGCAGGACGTTGAGCACCATGCGCGTCAGCGGCGCCATGACGTAATCGTCGAAGACGCCGTCCATCTGCCGGGCCTCGATCGCAAGGCGCGGATCGGCGGGAACCATCGGCGGGGCATCCCCGTGGTGAAGATCGAGATATTCGATGACTGCGGCGGATTCGATCACCGTGCGCTCGCCGTCGATCAGCACGGGAAACTGGCCGGTGGGCGCGAAGCGCCGTACGGCCTCGGTGTTTTCGGGATGCCCGGGATCCACCATCATGAATTCGAACGGCACGGCGCGCTCATAGAGGGCGATCAGCGCCTTCCAATAGAAAGCCGCGAGGGGATGGCCATAAATGCGCAGCATCGTGTTGTTTCCCTGGCTATCGAGCGGAGTGGACATCGAACCACTCCGAGCATCCAATTGTCGATGCTGAAGCGATGGGTTGCGCGATGAAAGCAGAGGGAAAGGGCCGCCCGGTGGCCAAAGACGCGGAAAACACTCCTGCCGAGCTGATCGACGCGCGCATTGCAGAGCTGGGCGATTGGCGCGGCGAGATGCTTGCGCGCGTGCGGGCGATCATCCGCAAAGCCGATCCGGAGGTGGTGGAGACGTGGAAGTGGCGGGGTGTGCCGGTGTGGGAGCATGCCGGCATCATCTGCACCGGTGAGACCTACAAAACCGCCGTGAAGCTCACGTTTGCCAAGGGCGCGGCGCTCGACGACCCGGCGCGCCTCTTCAACGCCAGCCTCGGCGGCAACGTGCGGCGTGCCATCGACATACACGAAGGCGACCGGATCGACGCGAAGGCACTGACCGCGCTCATCCGCGCAGCCGTGGCGCTGAACGTCTCGGCGAAGGCGGCGCGACCGGCCGGGCGGGGGCGCTCGAAAACAAAGAGCACGTGAGGGCTGCCGCGCCTCACGTGCTCTTTCAATTCGGGTCGGAAGGTCAGGTCGCCCTCAGGCGAGCAGCTTCGACTTGTCGTAGCCGATGCCCTTGTCGTCGAACATCGCCGTCAGCTCGCCCGCCTGCAGCATCTCGCGGACGATGTCGCAGCCGCCGACGAACTCGCCCTTGACGTAGAGCTGCGGGACCGTCGGCCAGTTGGAGAACGCCTTGATGCCCTCGCGGATGCCCATGTCCTCGAGCACGTTGACGTCCTTGAAGTCGACGCCGAGGGCGCGAAGGATGTGATCGACCTGCGCGGAGAACCCGCACTGGGGCATGTTCTTGTTGCCCTTCATGAACAGCACGACGTCGTTCGATGCGATCGTCTTGCGGATCCAGTCCTCTACATCCTGCTGCGGGTTGGTCATTGTCGGCCCCATGAAACTTCTGCGACCGGCGGGCCGGATGCCCGCAGGTCTTCATTCCGCAATGTGTGGATTGGGGCCGAGAAGTCAACTCGGCGCGGGGTCGCTGAGAGCGATTTCGCTGACCGGACGCACGCTGCGAGGCTAGATGCGGCGCCCATGGCCGCGGCGGCCTGTGGGCGCCAACAGCGCTTCCCGGTCAGCCGGCGGCCGGCGGCGCAGCGGTGGTCAAGGCGAGGGCGTGCAATTCCCCGCCCATGCGCCCGCCGAGGGCCTCATAGACCATCTGGTGCTGCTGAACGCGCGATTTGCCCTTGAATTCGGGAGCGACGACGTGGGCGGCATAGTGCTCGCCGTCGCCGGCAAGGTCGCGGATCTCGACCTGCGCGTCGGGGAATTTGGCTTTGATCAGCCGTTCGATATCCCCGGCGTCCATGGCCATGTTTGCGTCTCCTTGGAAAGCTGTTCCTGGCGTCGAGCATAAGCCGATTTGGCTGCGGACCAAAGCCGGCGGGAGGCCGTTGCGAAACGGCTTCCCGGCGCGGGTTAGCTCACGGCCGCCATATACGCCGGCAGCCAAGCCTCGTTGGCGGCGCGCAGCTCGGCAAGGGGAAGGGCGGTTTCGCCTTTCAAACCGATGGCGTCGCCACCCGTCCGCGCCACGATGCGCGCCGGGAGCGCCAGCAGCCGCGAGCGCTCCAGCACTTCCTCGGCCAGCATCGGATCGACCGCCAGCACATAGCGGCCCTGGTCCTCGCCGAACCAGATCGCATGGGCGGGCAGGCGGCCCTCGTAGGCGAACAGCTCCGCGCCGATGCCGCCCGCCATGGCCATCTCCGCGATGGCGACGATGAGGCCGCCGTCCGACACGTCGTGCACGGCCGAGACCTTGCCCTCGCGGATCAGGGCGCGCACGAGGCGCCCGGCTTTGATCTCGTCGGCGAGGTCGACGGGGGGCGGCGCGCCTTCCAGCTTGCCGGTGGCGTGCTCCTGGTAGAGCGACTGGCCGAGGTGGCCCGCCTCGCGGCCGATGAGGATGAGCAGGTCGTTCTCGCGCTTCAGCGCGATGTCGGCCATGCGCGACACATCCGGGATGAGCCCGACGCCGCCGATGGCGGGGGTGGGCGGAATGCCGACGCCGTTGGTCTCGTTGTAGAGCGAGACGTTGCCGGACACGACCGGATAGTCGAGCACGCGGCAGGCTTCCGCCATGCCCTTCACCGAGCCGACGAACTGGCCCATCACCTCCGGGCGCTCCGGGTTGGCGAAGTTCATGTTGTCGGTGATGGCGAGCGGATCGGCGCCCACGGCGGTGAGGTTGCGCCACGTCTCGACGACGGCCTGCTTGGTGCCCATCACCGGATCGGCGGCCACATAACGGGGCGTGACATCGCAGGTGAGCGCGAGTCCCTTACCCGTGCCGTGCACGCGCACGACGGCCGCATCGCCGCCCGGACGCTGCACCGTGTCGCCCATCACCATGTGATCGTACTGCTCCCACACCCAGCGGCGGGAGGCCAGCGCCGGGCCGGACATCATCGTCTTCAAGGTATCGAGGATGGCGTTCGGCGCCGGTACCCACTCGGGCAGAATGGGCTTGGGCGAAGCGGGTGGGAACCACGGCCGCTCATAGATGGGCGCGGAGTTGGCGAGCGTCGTGACGGGGATGTCGGCTTCGACGTTGCCGCGGTGGGTAACGATCATGCGGCCGGTGTCGGTCGTCTCGCCGACGATGGCAAAGTCGAGCCCCCATTTGCGGAACACGCCTTCGGCTTCCGCCTCCGAACCGGGCTTCAGCACCATGAGCATGCGCTCCTGGCTCTCGGAGAGCATCATTTCGTAGGCGGTCATGCCGGTTTCGCGCTGGGGCACGTGGTCGAGATTGAGGGTGATCCCGACGCCGCCCTTGTCCGCCATCTCGCACGAGGACGAGGTGAGGCCGGCCGCGCCCATGTCCTGGATGGCGATGATGCAGTCTTTCGCCATCAGCTCCAGGCACGCTTCGATGAGGAGCTTTTCGGTGAAGGGATCGCCGACCTGCACCGTGGGGCGCTTCTCGTCGGACTTGTCGTCGAATTCGGCGGAGGCCATCGTCGCGCCGTGGATGCCGTCGCGGCCCGTCTTCGAGCCGACGTAGACGACGGGCAGGCCAACGCCCTTGGCGGCCGAGTAGAAGATCTTGTCGGTGCGCGCGAGGCCCGCGCACATCGCGTTGACGAGGATGTTGTTGTTGTAGCCCTTGTCGAAGTTCACCTCGCCGCCGACGGTGGGCACGCCGACGCAATTGCCATAGCCGCCGATGCCGGAGACGACGCCATCGACGAGGTGGCGCGTCTTGGGGTGCTCGGGCGCGCCGAACCGCAGCGCGTTGAGATTGGCGACGGGCCGCGCGCCCATCGTGAACACGTCGCGCATGATGCCGCCGACGCCGGTCGCAGCGCCCTGATAGGGCTCGATGTAGCTCGGATGGTTGTGGCTCTCCATCTTGAAGACCACCGCATCGCCGTCGCCGAGGTCGACGACGCCGGCGTTTTCGCCCGGGCCCTGGATGACCTGCCTGCCGCTCGTCGGCAGCGTCTTCAGCCAGACGCGCGAGGATTTATACGAGCAGTGCTCCGACCACATGACCGAGAAGATGCCGAGTTCGGTGAAGCTCGGCGCGCGGCCGAGAATCTTCAGCAGCCGCTGGTATTCGGCGGGGCTCAGGCCATGTTCGGCGACGATTTCCGGGGTGATCTCGAAACGGGTCTCGGACATGCTTTCGGCTATTGCATCCCTGCGCAGAGCGCGTCCCTCGGACGGCGCATGCGCTTATAACCGCCGTCCGATGGCTTGTCGCCTCGGTTGGGCGATATGCGCCGGAGCGCCGCGCGGATTGATTTTTAGAGCTGCAGAGAAGGCGATTCGTACCGCTGCTCATAGGGCCGATGTCGTCCGCGGAACGGATGTTCGAGGGCGATGCTCTCCGCTTCCACCGAGGCCTCGCGGAGGAAATGGATGACGACCGGCGCATGTGCCGTAGCCCGAAGGACCTCGGGCGTGTCGTTGGCGGGTCGAACCGCACCGACCCGCCGCGGCGTCCTGTCTTACCCAGGACGCTGACCCGTATCGGACGCGATATGCTCGAAGTGGCTAGAATCGGCGGTTGTAAGCTTGCCGGGCGCGTTCGGCCGACCACCCCTTGGGGTGGGAAGGCCCGCCTACCCGCGACAGTAGCGCGCTGCAGCACCGGTATTGCTGCAATGCAGCATTGTCAATTTCGCCCGCCGATTCCGCGTCTTAACTTTGCTCCTGTCGCCGGTGACGTTCTCTCCCAAGCCTACCGGCAAGACTTTTTCATTGCAGCGAGAAGGAGCTGGAGCATGTCCCCATACCTCAAGAGCGTCGTTGGCGCCGCCATGCTCACCGGGTTCACCGTGCTCGGTGTGCAGGTCTCCACGGCCGAGGAAGGTCAGACGACCTTCAAGCCGATGCATGCTGTCAGCGTGCACACGGGATCGAAGCACGCGATCGGCTACTTCGAGCCCGTTTCCGGTGTCTGCGAGCTCACACTGGTCGTCGGCGAGGAGCCCACGGCTGGCGGCATCATCGAGGTTCGTCCCACCCGGTTCCGTGCCTCGGTCAAAGCCGGGCAGCGCGTCCGCTTCGACACCGGCGAGGGCAAAGAGCTTGCCTTCTACTGCGGCCCGGCCGCCTCGGCGATGTCGGTAGAGACGATGCAGCAGACGGCCTACGTGCCGGCCGAGCGCTGATACGACGACGCGGCCTCCTTTTCGGCGAGGTGGCAAGCGTCGGCCCTTCGGGGCCGGCGCTTTTTCTTTCGCCGCTTCGCGGGGGCGCAATTATCCGCCCCGCCACCAGCTCTATGCAACGCTAAGAAAGACCGGGCGCAAATGTCCGTGACCAAGACAACGATGGTGATCGCCGCGGTGCTGGCCAGTGTCTACGGAATCGGCGCGCGCAAGATCGCAACCGAGCTGGCGGAAATTCACGATCTCCCGCTATCGAACGCGAAGCGGCCGCGGCGGGCATCCGCGGGCGGGCGCTCGCCCGTCAACGCATGAGGCGTTGCCCATAGGACAGCGCTGATACGCGCCTGATTGTGCCTGCGCGCTACGCGGTCGGCTCGAGTGCCGAGAGCAGTGCGCTTTCGAACATGCGGCGGCCATCGGTGCCGCCGAGCGACAGCTCGAACAGGCGCTCGGGATGGGGCATGAGCCCAACCACGCGGCCTGTCCCATCGGTGATGCCGGCGATGTTGCGCTGGGCGCCGTTGGGGTTCGCCTCGGGGGTCGCTTCGCCCACTTCATTGCAATAGCGGAAGACGACGCGGCCTTCGCCCTCGAGGCGGTCGAGGGTCTCCTCGTCGGCGAAATAGTTGCCTTCCGCGTGGGCCACGGGCAGACGCACGACCTGGTCCTTGCGGTAGCATTTGGTGAAGAAGGTCTTGTCGTTGTCGACCCGCAAGTGGACATCGCGGCAGATGAACTTCAGCGACGCGTTACGCATCAGAACGCCGGGCAGAAGCCCCGATTCGCACAGCACCTGGAAGCCGTTGCAGATGCCGAGCACGGGCGTGCCCGCCTTCGCCTTCGCGATCACGTCGCGCATGATGGGCGAGTGGGCCGCCATGGCGCCGCAGCGCAGGTAGTCGCCGTAGGAGAAGCCACCCGGCAGGATGATGACGTCGGAGGCCGGCACCGAGGCGTCGCCATGCCAGACCATGTTCACCGGAAAGCCCGTGATCTTCTCCAGCGCGACCTTCACATCGCGGTCGCAGTTGGAGCCGGGGAAGACGATGACCGAGGCGCGCAGCATGTTGGCTTCACTCCAGTGCGCTTCGTGAGCGCTTAGAGCCCGATCGCTTTTCTTCGAAAAGAGATGCGGCTCCAGTGTTTGGTCGTGCTTCTTATCGGAAAACCGGTTCCCACTTTTCCGGAAGCACTCCAGTCTTTTGATTAGACCTATGATTCACGCTCCGGACTAATAGGGTCCGAAGCGATCATGGTCTTGCTTGGACCGATGATTCACGCTTCGGACTAATAGGGTCCGAAGCGATCATGGTCTAGTGCGGCGGCGCCAGCGGCGAGCGGGCGCCTTTACGTTGCTCGACCTCGTCGCGCGAGGCGTCGGTGAGGGCTTTGTCGCCTGCCTTCATCTCCGCGACAAGGGCGGAGAACTGCGCCTGATCGCCGTAACCGCAGACCTTGCTGTCGGCGGTCCAGACGCCCGTAACCTGCTTGCGCAAGGTGCGCAGCGCCACGGCGGGATGGGCAGGGTGCCAGGACGTCGTGAATGAGATCTCGGCACGCCAAAGCCCGGGCTGGGCAACGCGCACGACTTTGAAACCCTGGCTTTCTGTCGCTTCCGCTCCAGCCAGCGCCCTGGCCTCGGCGCGCAATCCTTCGAATCCGTGCTCACATTCGATTTTTGGCGGAGCGGCCGCTTCCTGCGCGTGCGCTGCGGAGAGGAGCATCGCGCCCCCGAGTACGAGCCAGACAGCCGTCCGCGCCCCACGCATGGCTAGGGTGCCAGCTCGTAGGCGTAGTTCTCGATGACGCTGTTGGCGAGCAGGTCCTTGCACATCCGCTCGACCGTTTCCTTGGCCTCGGCCTCGCTCGCGTCGGCGAGCTTGACCTCGATGTATTTGCCCTGGCGGACATCCTCGACGCCGGAGATGCCGAGCGCGGCAAGCGCGTTCTGGATGGCCTTCCCCTGGGGGTCGAGGACACCGTTCTTGAGGGTGATGCGAATGCGAGCTTTCATAACCGTTCCAGCGGATGGCAGGCGGCGGCGAGGGCGGCCGGCGAAGGTTCGAATGCAACCTTTCCTTCGCTTCGGCCTATTCGCCGTCGTCGTCAATCAGTTCGGCTTGCCGTTGGCGGTGGGGTTGGACGCAACCAGCACCGGGCCGAGGCCCTTGATGGGGCGGTTTCCCGTGAAGACGCCGAGGCGGCGTGCAACTTCCTGGTAGGCTTCGAGGAGGCCGCCGAGATCACGGCGGAAGCGGTCCTTGTCGAGCTTGTCGGCGGTGGCGATGTCCCACAGGCGACAACAGTCGGGGCTGATCTCGTCGGCGAGCACGATGCGCATCTGGTCGTTCTCCCAGAGGCGGCCGAACTCGACCTTGAAGTCGACGAGGCGGATGCCGATGCCGAGGAACAGGCCGACGTGGAAGTCGTTGATGCGCAGCGCGAGCTGCATGATCTCGTCGATCTCCTGGGGCGCAGCCCAGCCGAATGCGGTGATGTGCTCCTCGGAGACCATCGGATCGCCGAGCGCATCGTCCTTGTAGTAGAATTCGATGATGGAGCGCGGGAGCTGCATGCCCTCCTCGAGGCCGAGGCGGGTGGCCAGCGAGCCGGCGGCAACGTTGCGCACGACGATCTCGAGCGGCACGATCTCGACTTCGCGGATAAGCTGCTCGCGCATGTTGAGGCGGCGCACGAAGTGCGTCGGCACGCCGATCTCGCCGAGACGCTGGAAGATGTACTCGGAGATGCGGTTGTTGAGCACGCCCTTGCCTTCGATCAGCGCATGCTTCTTTGCGTTGAACGCGGTGGCGTCGTCCTTGAAATGCTGGATGAGCGTGCCGGGCTCGGGGCCTTCGTAAAGCACCTTTGCCTTGCCCTCATAGATGCGCCGACGCCTGTTCATCGAGACTTTGTCCTTTGACTTGAAATTACGTGTCCTGCGAGGATGTAAGCGACCCGCCAGCAAGCGCCAAGTCTTTGAAACTACAGCTTGTTCGTGTCTGCAGGTGCCGCATTGTGGTGGCGGCTCGCGCGGTCGGACACCCGGGTCAGACACTAGCCGAACCCATCCCCAGAAACAATCTTAAGGATGGGAAAGGTCGCAAGTGTCGCTAACGGTTCGAGAAGGGCGGCCGAATGATGGTAAAGCCCCGTTTTACGGCTCCCGCGGTCACGAATCTGCCGACGGGAGATGCAACTTTCAACCGCTGCCGTGCGGCCTGCGGCGTCACGTTCTGGTGGAGAAAAGTATGACGACGTTCGACGATCGTGAAAAGGGTTTCGAGAATAAATACGCTCTGGATCAGGAGGTTAGGTTCCGGGCTGAAGCCCGCCGGAACAAGCTTCTGGCCGAGTGGGCGGCGGCCAAGCTGGGCATCATGGGAGCCGCCCTGCCCGATTACGTGCGCGCGGTGCTCAAGGCCGACCTGCAGGAGAAGGGTGAAAACGACGTTTTTCGTAAGATTCACAACGACTTCGCCACCGCCGGCGTGAAGGTTTCAGACCAGGAAATCCGCGCCACCATGGCCGAGCTGATGGCCAAGGCGATCGAGGAGGTCGAGGGCCCGAAGGGGGGCTGAAGCTCCCCTTAACGGCCGTTAACCCTTGAGGCCGGCTAAAAAACGTCCGAAACGGAGCAGTCCATCCGGCCACGGCCCGTGGCCGGATGTTTCGGCGATGTGGCCGGCCTGCCCTACATCCACAAAATTCGATCCCCAGGCCTCGGCGAAGGCCTGGGCCCGCTCCTGGCTGCAATAGGGATCGTCAGCGGCCGCAGCCACGAGGGAGGGGAAGGGAAGCCTGTGCATCGGCACCGGCGCGAAGCCGAAGCTGTCCCGGGGCCAGGCGCGGCCGTCGTTCGGCGGCCAGTCCGATGAATTGTCGACGTCTGCGGGCGCGACGAGGAAGGCGCCCGCGACGCGATTGGCATCGAGCTCCGGCGCGGCGTAAGCAACGGCGATGACGCCCAGACTATGGGCGATCAGCACCGCGGGGCGCTCGGCCGTCTTCACCGCATCGACGATATTCCGCACCCAGGCATTGCGGTCGGGCGCGTGCCAGTCGGGCTGCTCGATGCGCCGCGCCGTTTTCAGATTGCGTTCCCACCGGGACTGCCAGTGATCAGGGCCGGAGTTGAGCCAGCCCGGCACGATGAGAATGTCTGCGTCTGAGGTTTTCATACCGCCCGTTGAAAGCTTTGGGTTCTGGCGCGCGCTTTGTATGCGAGGCCCGCGACTCACCGTAGAAGTGCATCAGATCACTGAACAAGTGGTGGATGGAACCATGGACACGTTGTGGACTTCGGGCCGAGCGGCGCTGGTTGCTGGTGTGATTGGCTTCGTTGCGTCGACGTTGCCAGCCTGTGCCGATGAATGGCGCCCGGTAGAGCCTGGACGCTGGGTTCCCGGAACACCAATGACGGATTCCCAGCACGTTACCGATTGGAGCGGCCTCTACGTCGGCGGCAAGCTGGGTGGAATCTGGAGCGACGTTCACTGGACGGAGAACTTCGTCGAGTTCAACGCGCCGGCCGGGGCGAGCATGTCGCCCGGCGGGGTTGCCGGCGGCGTCTTCGGCGGTGCGAACCTGCAGATGGGCAACTGGATTTTCGGTCTCGAGACCTCGTTCCTCGGAACGGGGCTCAATGGGTCATCGCAGCCGAACGCCGTAGATACCTTCAAGACGAAGATCGACTGGCTGCTCTTCGTCGAGCCGCGCATCGGATTCTCGTGGGACCGGCAGATGGTCTACGTGAAGGGCGGCTGGGTCGGCGGCGACGCAACGATGACGGCGATCGGTCCGAGCGGCGGCCAGATCGCCACCGCAAAGGCAACGGAGTTCGTCGACGGCTGGACGATCGGCGGGGGATTCGAATACGCGTGGCTGCCGAGCCTGATCATCGGGCTCGACTATCAGTATATCGATCTGAAACTCAGCCAGGCGGCATCCTGCGATCTTTGCCTCATCGGCGTTCCGGTCGGGACACCGCCCGACTTCAGCGGCAACGCGGATATCTCTCTCGTGACGCTACGCGCGAGCTATCTCTTCCGTCCGGAGGATTGATCGCCCGGCGCGGGGCGATCAAGGCCGGACTTCCGGAATAGCGTTTTCTGCGGGAGTCGTGGTCTCCCTGCGTCCTGGCCTCCACCGCATCAGCATAACCGTACCTGCGGCGGCAGCAACGATGAGCTGCGTGCCGCGAAGGGGTAGCTCCACGCGCAGCCCATATTCCAGCGCTGCGCCTGCGAGGAGCACGCCGCCCAGCATCGCCGCGACGACGATCGGGGGTATGGGAACCGGCGTGCCCGCGGAGGCATAGGCGCGCGCATAGAGCCAGACGATGGCCGCGACCCCAATCGCTGTTGCGGCGTACCACGCCGGATGGCTGGGCGAAGCCATGCCCGCGGCCGCGTTGACGTCCGAGGTGAAAAGCATTGCGATGCCGAGAAGCAGCGATGTCACCGTGCTTTTGGCGATCATTGGCGTCCACACACAGGTCGTGGCGGTCGCCGCGATGCCGCGTGAAGCGAGGATGAGCGCGGCAACGGCTCCTATTGCCACCGCCGAGAACGCAGCGGCCTGCACAAGAGCGCTCGTGGGGTAGATGCCCGAAGCGTGGATGAACGTACTTTCCTCGATCACATAGGGCAGCTCCACCAGGGCCGGGGTGAGGAAAAGCAGCCACAACCCGGCACCGAGGCCATGGCGGTCGATGATCTCGACGAGCACGATCACGAGCGCGGTGCCGGCGACGAGCGTCATGATAGCCGCGGCACGGAACGCAAAGCCCGGCTCGATCACGAGGCCGTCCACACCTTCCAGCGAAATGACGAGGCCGGTCGCCTGAACGAGGGTCAACAGCAGCGCGAGGCCGACGGCGATGCGGCTTAGCCGGATACTATGGCGCGCATCTGCCAATTCCCACCGCAGCAGATCCGGAAACAGAAGCTTGGCGCCCTCGATGAGGAGCAGGGCGCTGAGGAACGGTCCGATGCCGAGCGCGAGGATGGAAGTGGGCGCGTGCGCGCCCTGGGTTATCACCTTCGCCACGTACGTCGTGTCGAGGCCTGGAAAAGGCAGATGCGCGCCGAGGCGGAAGCTGGCCAGCGCCGCGGCTGTGATCGCGAGGCGGCGGTAGAAGGTGCCGTCGAGTGGCATTGGGCGTGCTCCGCGGATGGGCTTGCGTGTTCAATACCATCCTATGGGCGCGGTTGTTATGCTGCGCTGTCAAGCGGGGAACTGCGCGGTCCGGCGGGGAGAGGGCGCAGCCATCGGGGATGCGCCATGCGCTTGCCGGCAGTCCTGGCGGTTTTGATCTCGGGTGCGGTGCTAGCCGGGACGGGCACCGGTGCCCTCGGGTTCGATTGCACGAAGAAGTATTGCCGGGAGATGTCGAGTTGCGCGGAGGCGCGCTACCAGTTCGAGACCTGCGGCTATCGCAATCTCGATGGCGATAACGACGGTGTCCCATGCGAGAACGTATGCGGACAATCTCCGGCTGAAAATCGTGGCGATCGCGCAGGACAGCCAGCGCTGCCGTTCGCCGCGCCATTGAGCCAAGGCAAACCGGATGCCGGGCTAGCGGTGCGTGAGCATGGGCTGACGCCGGAGAATTCGCCTGAGGTTGGTTCCGGGCACAGATGGGTCTGTGGCGCCAAGCGCAGATGCACCGAGATGCAATCGTGCGAGGAGGCGCGGTTTTATCTCACGAAGTGCGGCGTGCGTTCGCTCGACCGCGACCGTGACGGCGTCCCTTGCGAAACGCTTTGCGGAAAGCACTAGGGGCGTTCTGCCCTTAGTTAAATCGCAGAACGCTTCTATCTCTTTGTCGGAGCGTGCTTCTCATCGGAAAACCGGTTCCCACTTTTCCGGAAGCACTCTCGAGCCAGCCACGCCACGCGCAATCCGCTCTAGGCTGTTTCGTGCGCGCTATGGGGAACGCCAAAGCCGATACGGCTCAAGCGGCGCCGAACACACGATCGAAAATCCTATCGACGTTCTTGAAGTGATAGCCGAGGTCGAACATCTCCTCGAGCTCGGCCGGCTTCAGCAGCGCGGTGACGTCGGGATCGGCCTTCAGCTCGGTGAGGAAGTCCTTGCCCTCGTTCCACGTCTTCATGGCGTTGCGCTGCACGAGCGCATAGGCGTCCTCGCGGGAGGCACCGGCCTGTGTCAGAGCCAGGAGCACGCGCTGGGAATTATGCAGACCGCCGAGCTTGTCGAGGTTCTTCTGCATGTTCTCCGGATAGACAACGAGGTTTTCCATGATGCCGGTGAGGCGCGCGAGCGCGAAGTCGAGCGTCACGGTCGCGTCGGGGCCGATCATGCGCTCTACGGACGAATGGGAGATGTCGCGCTCGTGCCAGAGGGCGACGTTCTCCATCGCGGGCAATGCGTAGGCGCGCACCATGCGTGCAAGGCCGGTGAGGTTTTCGCTCAGCACCGGATTGCGCTTGTGCGGCATCGCGGACGAGCCCTTCTGGCCGGGGGAGAAATACTCCTCGGCCTCGAGCACTTCTGTGCGCTGCAGATGGCGTATCTCGGTGGCCAGGCGCTCGACCGACGAGGCGACGACGGCGAGCGTTGCGAAATACATCGCGTGGCGGTCACGCGGGATGACCTGCGTCGAGATCGGCTCGGGTGTCAGGCCCATCTTGCGAGCCACGTACTCCTCGGTGCGCGGGTCGATGTTGGCGAAGGTGCCGACGGCGCCCGAGAGCGCGCAGGTCGCAACCTCTTTGCGGGCCGCAATCAGCCGCTCGCGCGCGCGATCGAACTCCGCGTAGGCATAGGCGAGCTTCAGCCCGAACGTGACGGGCTCGGCGTGGATGCCGTGGCTGCGGCCGATGGTGGGCGTGTGGCGGTGCTCGATGGCGCGCCGCTTGATGGCGGCGAGGAGCTTCTCGGTGTCGGCGATGAGGAGATCGGCGGCACGCACGAGCTGCACGTTGAAGCACGTGTCGAGCACATCCGACGACGTCATGCCCTGGTGGACGAAGCGGGCCTCGGGGCCGACGATCTCGGCAAGATGCGTCAGGAAGGCGATGACGTCGTGCTTGGTCTCGCGCTCGATGGCGTCGATGCGGTCGATGTCGAAGGTGGCCTTGCTGCCCTCGTTCCAGATGCGGTCGGCCGCCTCCCGCGGAATGACGCCCTGCTCGGCCATCGCGGCAGCGGCGTGCGCTTCGATCTCGAACCAGATGCGAAAGCGTGTCTGCGGGTCCCAGATGGATGCCATCTCGGGGCGGCTGTAGCGCGGAATCATGTGGGGGCCTCGCGGAAAGGTGAGGGCGCAGCCATAGCGGATGCGGGGCCGTGGGGCCATTGACCGGCAGGAGCGCGATGGGATGAAGCGCAGCCCTAGCAGACGCGGCACTGCGAGTTCAACCGGAACACAATAGTTTCTGGAACTAGGAATACTTGGATCGTTCGGTTTAGCGAAGTGGACGCTGGCAGAAAATCCACATAACCGTGCTGGTGTTGCAACGCACACACGAAATACTTAGGCTATACTGGCGTCTCTTCAATAATACCCAGAATTGGACACAATTAATTGTTTGTTCAGTTGCGCCGCAGCAGTCGTGGTTGTGGACAGTTTGTCACGTCTGGCCCTGAATCCCCCGAATTACTCTTGATAGTAGGGATGTGAAACGAAAAGTTACTTAATAGGCGCGCAGTTGGTGCGCTATCCATAGCAGTACGTCCCGGGCGGCACCGGGCGGAAGAAGGTAGGAACTAGCGAGGGCAAAGGCCGCGTAATGTCTAATCAAATGCAAGGCGAAATAGCCCAACTCAGTTGGGAATTGGAACAGACCGACGATCTCCGAGAAGGCTACGCAAAGGTACAGGCGAAGATCCGGGGCTACCGTCAGGCGGGAATGCGGGTTCCGGAGGAGTTGACCCTTCTTGAAAAGCAGCTAGTGGCCGAGTGCATGGCCGCTTCTCAAGGCCGGGACTAAAACCGAAGCTGGGCCGATACGCGCAAGAGCCGACCCATCTGGCCTGAGCCCGCAGGGCAAGCTTTGGAATTCAGAAGGCATCCTTTGGCAGCGTCTGAAACGCAGAAGACGTAGACGCAGAAATGGGGATACGAGGGAACGCAGAGGCAAAGAATAGCGGCGCTCTTTTTCGGCAGCCGCAGTAAGGACGCCTCATCCCGTCGGCCACGGTTCTTCCATAGCGGATATCGACGCGCCAGCGGGCGCATCGGTCGGACTACCGGCGGGCACAAGGCCCGCCGTTTTGTTTTGTGGATCGCCTCGCGGCATCAGCCCGCAGCGGGCGGACGCGACGGCTCGCGCGCGGGCGCTGCGCTCGAGGCGATCGCAGCCCGCTTGGCTACCCCCCGAGCCGGAACGAGCCGGCTATGCGAGCTGGAGCACGATCGCTTTTCCTCGAATTGCGATGCGGCTCCAGCCTTTTGATGAGACCGATGATCGACGCTTCGAACTGATGTGGTCCGAAGCGATCGTGGTCCAGAATCCGCGCGCCGACACGATCTGCGACCGCACTTGCACGCGGAAAGGCCCCGATTTCGCGTTCTTCGCGCGGCGCATCCATGCGGCGTCTCACACAGCCTGCGCGCAAGCGCTCGCGGGCCCGCCGTGCCTTCACGCTCTCATGGACGATCGCCGCGCCGACACCTACTCGTTCTGCACGTAGGTGATGCGCCCGTCCGGCTGCTTGGTCCATGTGTACATCACGTAGGCAACCTGCTTGATGTCGCCCTTCTCATCGAAGGCGATGTCGCCGATCACCGTGTTGAACACCACACCGGTGCGCATGTAGGCGGCGACCGTCTTCGGGTCGACGGACTTCGTCGCCTCGATGGCCTGCTTCAGGATTTGCACCGCGGCATAGCTATAGAGCGTATAGGCCTCGGGCTTATATTCGCGTGCCTCGAACTTCTCGATGATCTTCTTGGCTTCGGGACGCTTCTGCGGGTCGGGGCCGAACGTCATCAGCGTGCCCTCGGTGCCGGGACCGGCGATGGCGGCGAACTCGTCGCTGGCGATGCCGTCGCCCGACATGAACACCGCGCCGACGCCCTGGTCGCGCATCTGGCGCAGCACGAGGCCGCCGGCAGTGTGCACGCCGCCCCAATACACCACCTCGATGCCGGCGTTCTTGAGCTTGGAGACGAGGGCGGTGAAATCCTTCTCGCCGGCGCCCACGCCTTCATAGATCGTCTCGGTGACGCCGAGCTCGTTCATGGCCTTCTTGGTCTCGTCGGCGAGACCTTTGCCGTAGGTCGTCTTGTCGTGGATGATCGCAACCTTCTTATCTTTGAGGTGCTCGGCGATGTATTTGCCCGCGACACCGCCCTGCTGATCGTCGCGCCCGCAGGTGCGGAACACGTTCCAGAGCTTGCGCTCGGTGATCATCGGGTTCGTCGAAGCCGGCGTGATCATCAGGATGCCGTTGTCGACGTACACCTCGGAGGCGGGCATCGACACGCCGGAATTGAAGTGGCCGACGACGAAATTCACCCCGTCGCCGAGGAAGTTGTTGGCCACCGAAACGCCCTGGCGGGGATCGCCCGCGTCGTCGCCGACGAACAGCTCGACCTGCTGGCCGTTGATGCCCCCTGCCGCGTTGATGTCCGCGACGGCCTGTTCCGCGCCATTTTTGAGCTGTGCGCCGAAAGCGGCGTCGGTGCCCGTCATCGGACCGGCAACGCCAATCTTGAGCTTTTCCGGTCCGCTGTCACAGCCGGCGAAGAGGGTGGCGAATGCGAGCGCCAATGCGGCGAAGGTGGCTGCTGATCTCATAGGCTCCTCTGGGTCATGTCCGCTTGTGCAGGGGCAGGGCCGCGCGGATGGCGCGGCATGTTCGTCTGAATTGGGTGAAAAGTCACCCCTCGGGCGTCTCGCTACGCTGCTTGCGGCGCCACCAGAGAAGGCCGGCGCGCTCGTAAGCCCAAGGGTATTGCTCCACCATCTGCCGCACGCGGGTCATGCGGTAACCCCAGGCGCAGGCGGTGGCCACGACGATGTAATCGATGATGAAATTTCGCCAGGAAAGCAATGGTTCGTAGAACAGCGCGTAGTGAAAAAAGCGGACGGCGAAGGTGATCAGCAGCGCGGCGCCGAAAATCTGCCAGGCGGGACGCCAGGTCGCGGCGATGGCGGATCCGGTCGCGTGGGCCGCCGATCCTCCTATCAGCACCGTGACGAGAAGGAAGATCCACAGGCCTTTGTCGCCGGTCTCGTAGATCGTCATGTTTCGGCTCCTAGCGGTTCTGCTGTCGCTCGATTGCAGAACGCCCCGTTCCCGCAATTGCTTCCATGTTTCCATGCTTCCAAAGCGCCGGAAGCACTTTGCGCTCCTCAGTGCCGTCCACCCTCGAGATAGGCCGCACGAACCTCGGGGCTGGCCAACAGCTCCCGGCCTGTGCCCGACATCGTAATGACGCCGTTGACCATGACATAGGCCCTATGCGCAAGGCGCAGCGCGTGAAAGGCGTTCTGCTCGACGAGGAACACAGTGAGGCCGTCGCGGGCGTTCAGCTCCGCGATCACCTGGAAGATCTGCTTTACGATCAGCGGCGCGAGCCCGAGCGAGGGCTCGTCCAGCAGCAAGAGCTTCGGCCGGCTCATCAGTGCGCGGGCGATCGCGAGCATCTGCTGCTCGCCACCCGAAAGAGTGCCGCCGCGCTGGCGCAGGCGCTCCTTCAGCCGCGGGAAGATGGTCGTGACGTGCTCGAGGTCGCGCGCATAGTCGCTGTTGCCCGCGAACTCCGCGCCCATGAGCAGGTTCTCCTCGACCGTCATGCGGCCGAAGATGCGCCGGCCCTCGGGCGACTGAGCCATGCCGAGGCGGGCGATCTGATGCGTGGGAAGCGAGGTGATATCGCGGCCCTCGAAGAGGACGCGGCCCGCCTGTGCGCGGGGGCTGCCGAAGATCGTCATCATCAGCGTCGACTTGCCGGCACCGTTGGCGCCAATGAGTGTGACGATCTCACCGGCTGGAACATCGACGCTGACGTCGTGCAGCGCGGTGATGCTGCCGTAGGCGGCGGTGATGTTCTGCAAGGAAAGAAGCGGCGCCGCCGTCATAGCCCAGCCTCCGCTTCGGCGCAGGCCACCTCGTCGTCCTCCACGCCGAGATAGGCGGCGATCACCCTGGGATCGTTGCGCACGCTTTCAGGCGTTCCGTCGGAAATGCGCAGGCCGTATTCGAGCACGACGACGTGGTCGGAAATCTCCATCACGACGGACATGTCGTGCTCGATGAGCAGGATGGACGTGCCATGCTCGTCGCGAATGGTGCGCAGCAGCGTATTCAGAAGCAGGCTTTCGCGGGGATTGAGGCCCGCCGCCGGCTCATCGAGGCACAGGAGCACCGGATCGGTGCACATGGCGCGCGCGATCTCGAGCCGTCGCTGATCGCCATAGGGAAGCGCGCCGGCGGCATCGTCGGCGCGGTGAAGAAGCTCGATGCGGTCGAGCCAATAGCGGGCGACGTCGACGGCGGATTTCTCCGCTTCCACATATTGCGGCGCGCCGATCAGCCCCAGCAGCGACCAGCCGGACGCGCGCATCAGCGTGTTGTGCTGGGCGACGACGAGGTTCTCCAGCACGGTCATGCCGGGAAAGAGGCGGATGTTCTGGAAAGTCCGCGCCACGCGTGCGCGCCGCGCGATCTCGAAATCGGGCATGCGCTCCAGCAGAAAGAGCCCGTCGCTGCCCATGCGATCATCGGAGCAGACGTAGCGGCGGTCCGACGCGACGAGCGCGGCTACCGCTTCGGTGTCGATGGGGTGCCCGGTCGAGAGGGCCATGAGGCCGCTCGTCGGCTTGTAAAATCCCGTGATGCAATTGAAGACGGTGGTCTTGCCCGCGCCGTTGGGCCCGATGAGCGCTGTGATGTCGCCACGCCCGACCGAGAACGACAGATCGCGAATGGCGACGAGGCCGCCGAAGCGCATGGTGAGGCCTTCGACGACGAGGAGTGGATCGCGCAGCCAGCGCATCAGCCGTGCCCCTCCTGGACGTGCGCGGCTGAAACGGCCTTCGCCTCGTTCAGCGAGATCGAGGGCGCGCGCGCCGCGATGAGGCCACGGGGGCGCCAGACCATCATCAGCACCATCGCGAGGCCGAAGATGAGCATACGGTACTGGCCGGGATCGAACTGGGGTCCGAAAATCCGCTTCAGGAAATCGAGCTCGCGCAGCAGCTCGATCCCACCGATGACGGCGATGGCCGCGATGGCCACACCGACGATGGAGCCCATGCCGCCGAGCACGACGATGGCGAGGATCGTTGCCGATTCCATGAACTCGAACGAGCGTGGATTGACGAAGCCCTGACGCGCGCTGAAGAACGCGCCGGCAAGGCCGCCGAACATGGCGCCGATGGCGAATGCGGTGAGTTTCGTGTTGACCGTGTTGATGCCGAGCGAGCGGCAGGCGATCTCATCCTCGCGCAGCGCTTCCCAGGCGCGCCCGATGGGCAGGCGCCGCAGCCGCTGGCTCGCAACGGCGACGAGCAGCGCCAGTCCCAGGATGACGTAATAGAGGAAGATCGAGCGGTGGACGCTCGCGTTCCCCGGCAGGCTGAAGACGTCGCCGAAGGTCGTCTCGCCGGTGCGCGAGGTGAAGGGCAATCCGAAAAACGTGATGTAGGGTGTGCGGATGCCGGCGTTGCCGTTGGTGAAGGCCACCCAGTTGATGAGCACGAGGCGAATGATCTCGCCGAACGCGAGCGTGACGATGGCGAGATAATCGCCGCGCAGCCGCAGCACCGGAAAGCCGAGGATCATGCCCCAGAAGGCGGCGAGGATGCCGGCGATGGGCAGGCAAATCCAGAACGCCCACGGGCCGAGCGCGGGCAGGGTCGCGGGGATCACGTAGGTGGCGATGATGGCGTAGGTGTAGGCGCCGACGGCGTAGAAGGCGACGTAGCCGAGGTCGAGCAGACCGGCGAGGCCGACGACGATGTTGAGCCCCCAGGCGAGCATGATGTAGATGAGGATCTGCACGCCGAAATTGTCGATCCACTTCACCGCTCCGCCCTGGCCCGTGACGGCAAGCGCAGCGAAGGGGAAGATCAGCAGCAACGCCAGGCCGATGCGTGGGAGCAGCGCGGTGTGATGGGGCGCCAGATCGAGCTTCGGGTAAAGAACACGCGGGCGCGCGGGATGCTTGGAGAGCAGCCATAGGAAACGGCCCGCGAATACCATTCCGACCAGCGCCAGCACGAGCAACGGCCGCGCCTCGATGGTCAGGCGGTTCGAAAAATCCTGCATCGTCTCGTAGGCGACGATGGGGAAGCACAGGCCGAGCGCGACGAGCGCCCAGAGGGCAGCGCTCGTGAGTGTCGCTCGCATCGAGAAAGTTGCGGGCGGCAGTGCGCCCTGCCGGCCCAGTGTCATCGGGGTCATACTTTCTCGACGTCCGGACGGCCGAGCAGCCCGGACGGCATGAAAATGAGCGTGACGGCGAGGATGGAGAAGGCGGCGACGTCTTTATAGTCGATGGAGAAGTAGGCGGACCACAGCGTCTCGATGAGGCCGATCAGCAACCCGCCGATGACCGCGCCGGGCAGCGAGCCGATGCCGCCGAGCACTGCCGCGGTGAATGCCTTTACGCCCGGGGTGAAGCCGTCGCTGAAATTGACGACACCGTAGTAGATCATGAACATCAGGCCGGCGACCGCAGCCAGTCCTCCGCCGATGATGAAGGTGAGGGACACGGTGCTGTTGACGTCGACACCCAGCAGGGCTGCCATGCGCCGGTCCTGCTCGCAGGCGCGCTGCGCACGGCCGAGACGCGTCTTCTGCACCAGCGCCCAGAAGGCGATCAGCAGCACCGACGTGACCGCGAAGATGAGCGCCTGCTTCTCCGAGATCGTCACGCTGCCTTCTCCGATCGGGATGGAGATGACGTTATTGAGCATCTGCGGCGCCGACTTGTTGCGCGGGCCCTGCGTCACCTGCACGAAGTTCGACAGGAAGATCGACATGCCGATGGCGGAGATCAGCGGCGCGAGGCGAAACGAGCCTGCGAGCGGGCGATAGGCGATGCGCTCGATCACCCAGCTCCACAGGGCGGTGAGCAGCATGCCGAGCACCAGCACGATCAGCAGCGCGAGGGCGATGGCGGTGACGCCGAGGAATTGCGTGAGCAGGATGAGAAGTATGAGCGCAATGAAGGCGGAGACCATGAAAACGTCGCCGTGGGCGAAGTTCACCATGCCGATGATGCCGAACACCATCGTGTAGCCGATGGCGATGAGCCCGTAGATCGACCCCAGCGTGAGGCCGTTGATCAGCTGCTGTACGAAATATTCCATGCTCTCCCCGCTGGCCGGATATTCCGCACCCTAGAGCAAAAGATGCGATCCGTCGCAGAAAGGCTCATCGTCGGTCTGCTTGCAGCCACAGATATTGAACGTGCCGGTATGGTCGACCACGAAGCGCAGCGGCTCGATGCCGGTGCCCGAGTGGGAACCATCGCAGAAGGGCTGCTTCTGGGAGCGTCCGCAACGGCAATAAAAGTAGGCCTTACCCTCGGTCAACTCGACCTGATACGGCCCCGCCTGCGCGACGACTGCCTCCTCGGCCATGGCACCCTCCTTCGCTCGCGGCGCTCCCCCGGCGCCGATCTTCAACTCGTCCGTAGATGGCTAACGGCTTCGCCGCGGGTCGACAAGTCCGCGAAGACAACGACATCGGCTCTGAAGGGCCCGAATCGGCGCATGGACGTGCTCTCGCGGTCACACCGCCGGGCTGCGGCGGTCATTCTGTGTGCGGATGGCGCGCCTTCGGGCGGAGGCGAGCTGATCGGGAACGCACCCTGATGGTGATCGTGCCGTCGCGAATCGCGGTCATTCTAGCCGCACAGGGCATGTGACCGTGCGATCGGTCCGCGATCCTGCCTCCAGCGATCGGAGCAGACCGGGTGAGGTTTTCGCGCAGCAACAGACGGAGCTATCGCGGGGCAACCGGCCGCCGCGGCAGGGGCGCGTGCCTCGGAACGGGTGCGTGCGCGATCCTCGTCGTACTATTGCATGCGCCGGTTGCCGCGCAGACCGCTGAAGAGCCAACCGGCGCGGTTGCTGGCTTCTCCAGTTCCTCGATCGCCGCCAATTTTCCCCGCGAGCACGGCGATCCGGACGGCATCCGGTCGGCGCTCGCCGAGCGGGGTGTCACCTACAAGGTGCGCTACATCGGCGAGGCATCCGGCAATCCGGTCGGCGGTTTCGCCCGGGGTGCGACCTACCTCGGGCTTCTCGACGTCGGGATCGAGGCGGACCTCGAGAAGTCGCTCGGCTGGAAGGGGCTGAAGTTCTTCGCCAACGGGTATCAGATCCACGGCGAGAGCATCTCGGCGCGGGACCTCGGCCTGCTCATGCCGGTGAGTCACATCGAAGCCTCGCCGTCGACACGCCTGTTCGAACTCTATCTGGAGCAGAGCCTGCTCGACGGCGCCCTTTCGCTGCGTGTGGGACAGCTCGCGGCAGATTCGGAGTTTGCCTTCAGCGAAAGCGGGGTCGCATTCCTGAACGGCTCCTTCGGCTGGCCGTCGATCCTCGGCGTAAACCTCCCCGACGGCGGACCGTCCTATCCGCTGGCGACGCCGGCGGCACGGCTCGCGTTCAGGCCCAACGACGCCATGACCTACCTCTTCGGCATTTTCAACGCCGAGCCCGCCGGCGATTGTCCGAACGGCATGTTGCCGGAGGAATGCAATCCGCATGGCCTGCTGTTTCCGATCACATCGCCGCTGCTGCTCGCGGAGATGGCCTATCGTTACAATCGCGACGAGGGTGAGCTCACGGGCACGCTGAAGCTCGGCACTTGGCGCGACTTCGGCACCTTTGTGCCGGACAACATCGGCTCCGGCGGCCTGCCGATCGCGCTCACGCGGATTCCGGGGCTCCCCGCCGATAAGAACTACGGCTTCTATGCCATCATCGACCAGATGATCTATCGCGTACCGGGGCCTGGAGACCCGCGCGGGATCACGCTGTTCGGCACCTATATGACGGGGCCGCCCGAGGGCAATCTCATCCAGCACTACTTCGAGGCCGGGATCACCATGCACGGCCTTCTCGGCACGCGGCCGAACGATCTCCTGGGTATCGGCTTCATCTACACGGGCGTCTCCTCGCAGATCGTCGACTACTACAGGGAGAGCGGCTATCCGGTGATCCCGAGCTTCGAGGGCGTGCTGGAGGTGAGCTATACCGCGGAGCTCATGCGCGGCCTCACCATTCAGCCCGACTTCCAGTATTTCTGGAATCCCGGCGGGCATGCGGGCAATCCGGACGATCCATCGGTGCCGATCCCCAACGCCGCCGTCTTCAGCCTGCGCACGACGATCAACTACTGACCGGCGGCGGCAGGCCCGCGGTGCTTCAGGTGTCTATGCGCTTCAGGTTGACGATGGGCACGCGCGGCAGAACCTCCGCCGTGAAGGGAAGCCCTGCGTGCGCGAACGCGTTCTGCATCCTCTGCAGGTAATCGCGATCGATCACGACCGAGTTGGTGAGCACGCCCTGCTGGAAGCGCTCGTTCGCTTCCGGACTGCCAATGTAGCACCAAACCGTGCCATCGATGTCGACGCCCGAGAGGTGCTTGGTGACGTCGGTGCGCCAGTAGTTCAACTCACGCTGGTCGAAGACTTGGAGCATACGCTCGTCGGCCTCGAAGAGAATGCCGGCGACCTTCGCTTCGGGATCGGGCAGCGCCTCGATGTTGGCGAAGGCGACATAGACGTTCGGCCGCCGCCCGGTCTGCGGGTCGACGTAGTATTTATAATTCGGGAGCGTCTCGGCATTGTTCATGGCGACGTTCCAGGTGCGCTTGAAGCCTGCGAGCTCGCAATATCCGTAGTTGCCGAGGGCGAGACCATAGCCGGCGAGATATTGGGCAAGATGCTCGGCATCGACGAGCGAGCCGTAGCCGAAGATCCATTGCCGTCCTGGGCGCGTTGCAACGGGACGCACGTTCTCAAACTCCTTCCAGCCCGTCCAGGCGTGTGGATCGCCGCCGGCGCGTTTCGGTAACGCGCCGGGAACGACATAGACGTCATGAAAGTTGCCGAACTCGTAACCGGGCTCGTTGACGCCCTTGCCCGCGAGCGTGAACCAGTGGGTCTCGACGAGGTCCGTTGCGAGGCTCGGGATGTGGCCGCGGAGGATGACCGCGAGGAAGCTGTTGCCGTGATAGCCGTCGATGCCGGAAGGCGTGACGGTGCAACCCTGGATGGATCGCAATACCGGGCGTCCGCGATCGTAGCATACGTCGCCGTCGTGCAGCGGAATGGGCAGGCTGTAGGGGATGTATGGAATGGAGATCGGCCAGTCCTTCTTTGCCGCATCGAGCGTGATCTTCGAATTTTTCACGAACGGGGCCAGTGCCTCCATGAGCTTGGTGGTGCGCGAGATGTCGACGCGGCGCACATCCTTCATCACGGGCGTGCGCAGGAAGGCGCCGAACTCCAGATCGATCACCTCGAGGCGCGTCGAATTATAGAGCCGGATGATCGCCTGCCATGCGCCGTTCTCGTCTCTGCAGATGATCAGGCGCGGGCGAAACGTATAAAGCTCCTGCGGTACGAGCAGCTTGAAGACGATGGTGCCGAGGAAGAGGCCCTGGAGCAGGATGCGCAGGAAGCCGGCGAGGACGACCGATATGGGCGTCTCGACAGGGAGCAGCGGCGGGGGCAAAAGCGTTTCGGCGCCCAGCAGGTAGGCGACCAGATAGACGGTGCTGGCCGGGATCTGGTCGGGATGGCTCAGCCGGTCGAACGCCGCGAGGGCCGCGGCCAGGGCGATGACGAGGACCACGAAAAGCCCGAGCAGGAACGGCCATCCGTGCCGGGCGATGAAGGAGATGATGCGGTTCTTCGTGTAAGGGTGCGTACGGGCCAGTGGCCAGTGCTGCCGGAGCCAGCGTAAAAGCATACGTTCTTTCAAAAATCGATCGACGGGTGAAAAAAATTGCCGCGTGTCGTGCTTATCGCAGGGCCAACTGCCAGCGGCAAGTCGGGCTTCGCGCTGGGTCTAGCCGAGAAACTCGGCGGGACGGTGATCAACGCCGACTCCATGCAGATCTACCGCGAGCTGCGCGTGCTGACGGCGCGGCCGAGCGTTGCGGATGAAATGCGCGCCCCGCATGCGCTCTACGGCTGCGTTGCGGGCAGCGACGCCTATTCCGCCGGGCGCTATGTCGCCGACGCCAGGCGTGCGCTCGGCGCGGCGGAGGAAAGCGGGCGTCTTCCAATCCTCGTGGGGGGAACGGGCCTTTATTTCAAAGCGCTCGTCGAGGGTCTTTCCCCAATCCCTCCGGTTGCGGAGGATGTGCGCGCCTTCTGGCGTAGCGAGGCGGCCCAGAAGGGCGCCGCGCACGTCTTCGCTCAGCTCGCCGCGCGCGACAGCGAAATGGCGGAGCGTCTGTCGCCGGGGGATACGCAGCGCATCGTGCGCGCCCTTGAGGTGATCGACAGCACGGGGCGATCGCTCGCCGAATGGCAGCGCCTGCCGCGCGAGCCCGTGCTCGACCTTGCCGAAACGTTGCCGCTCCTCGTCATGCCGGAACGCGGCGAGCTGGTTCGCCGGATCGATCGCCGCTTCGACGAGATGATCGCGATGGGTGCCCTCGATGAGGTTGTGCAACTCGAGGGGCTGGGGCTCGATCCCAGCCTGCCGATCATGGGGGCGCTCGGCGTGGGGCCGCTGCGCCGGCACCTCGCCGGAACGATGACGATCGAGGAGGCCGTCGCGGCCGGCAAAGCGGAGACGCGCCAGTACGCCAAAAGGCAGACAACGTGGGCGCGCGGCAATATGCTTGCGTGGAGAGCTATAAACACGCAAGAAATGGAAAGAGAAAGCGATAATATCGCACGTTTCATGAAGTCTGGTCATTGACGCGGGCGTTCTCGCCCCCTAGTTTCCGCGCCGTACCTGGCCGCGGCAGCCCCTGCATTGTGAACGCATGGGGTCATTACTGCGGAGTCCCGTGGGGAGCACTCAATGGCACGTACGATGACGGGCGCCGAAATGGTGCTGGCAGCGCTGGCCGACCATGGCGTCGAGCACATTTTCGGATATCCGGGCGGCGCCGTGCTGCCCATCTACGACGAGCTCTTCCAGCAGGATAAGATCCAGCACGTCCTCGTGCGCCAGGAGGGCGGAGCGCTGCATGCCGCGGAAGGCTATGCCCGCTCGACCGGCAAGGTCGGCGTTGCGCTCGTCACGTCGGGCCCCGGTGCGACCAACGCGGTGACCGGGCTCACCGACGCGCTGATGGATTCCATTCCGCTCGTCTGCATCACCGGCCAGGTGCCGACGCATCTCATCGGCAACGACGCCTTTCAGGAGTGCGATACGGTCGGCATCACGCGCCCGTGCACCAAGCACAACTGGCTCGTGAAGAACATCAACGACCTTGCCCGCATCCTGCACGAGGCGTTCTACATCGCCAAGGCGGGGCGTCCGGGACCGGTCGTCATCGACATCCCCAAAGACGTTCAGTTCGCGACCGGCAACTACGTCGGCCCGTCCAACATCGCCCACAAGACCTACAAGCCGCGCGTGAAGCCGGATCAGGCCGCCGTGCGCGAAGCGGTCGAACTGATGGCGACGGCGAAGCGGCCCGTTTTCTATACGGGCGGCGGCGTCATCAATTCGGGTCCCAAGGCGAGCCAGTTGCTGCGCGAGCTGGTGCGGCTGACCGGGTTCCCCATCACCTCGACGCTGATGGGTCTGGGCGCCTATCCCGCCTCCGACAAGCAGTGGCTCGGAATGCTGGGCATGCACGGCACGTACGAGGCGAACCTCGCCATGCACGATTGCGACGTGATGATCGCGGTCGGCGCACGCTTCGATGACCGTATCACCGGGCGGCTGGACGCATTCTCACCCGGCTCGCGCAAGATCCAGATCGACATCGATCCGTCCTCGATCAACAAGAACGTCAAGGTCGACATCCCGATCGTCGGCGACGTCGCCTATGCGCTCGAGGATATGCTGCGGATCTGGAAGTCGAAGGCGCCTCAGCTCGACAAGGCCGCACACAAGGGCTGGTGGAAGCAGATCGACGGCTGGCGGACGAGAAAGTCGCTCAGCTACAAGAACTCCAGAGACGTGATCATGCCGCAGTATGCGGTGGAGCGCCTCTACGAGCTGACGAAGGATCGCGACGCCTACATCACCACCGAGGTCGGCCAGCACCAGATGTGGGCTGCGCAGTTCTATCACTTCGACGAGCCAAACCGCTGGATGACGTCCGGCGGCCTCGGTACGATGGGCTATGGGCTGCCCGCGGCTATCGGCGCGCAGCTCGCGCACCCGAAGTCCCTCGTCATCGACATCGCGGGCGATGCTTCGATCCTGATGAATATCCAGGAGGCATCGACGGCCGTGCAGTACGATCTGCCGGTGAAGGTGTTCATTCTCAACAACCAGTACATGGGCATGGTGCGCCAGTGGCAGCAGCTGCTGCACGGCAACCGCCTGTCGCACAGCTATACGGAAAGCCTGCCGGATTTCGTGAAGCTGGCGGAGGCCTATGGCTGGACCGGCATGCGCTGCGAAGACCCCGCGGAGCTCGACGATGCCATCCGTGCGATGATCGACACGAAAGGTCCGGTGATCTTCGATTGCTGCGTCGCTGCGCTCGCCAACTGCTTCCCGATGATCCCGTCGGGCAAGGCGCACAACGAGATGCTGCTCGGCGAGGACGTTTCCGAGGAGGAAGTCGGCGCCGCTATCGGCGAAGAGGGCAAGGTGCTGGTCTGATGGCGGAAGCGGGCCGGAGCGTCACTGTTGGAGCGGCCCGCGTGCGCTGCGGGCCAGCTCTGCGCATGCGCGCGCCGCTCGCCATGCTCGCCGCGATGCTGATCGGGTTCAGCGCACCGGCGCTCGCCGCCACCGAGGATCCCGCATGGGACCAGGTGGAGAACATCAAAGAAGCGGCGACGCATCTTGCGCGCATTCAACAGACGCAGGGCGCGACGGCGGCGTTCAACTTCATCGACGCGTGCTATCGCACCCACCGGCTGTCGTCTGCATATACGCGCGCCTTCGAGGCCTGCATCGCGCAGGACTACCTCGAAACCCAGGTGCTGACGCTGATCTATTCGCGGATGCCGCCGGAGGCGCTGCAGCGCATGGGGGCGCCGTCGCCCGAGCGCCTGGTGACGACCATGACGCACCGTGTCGGCGCGGCGTTCGCCCAATACAACGTTTCGAAGGAGCGTATCGCGCAGTTCAAGCGCAATATCGACGAGCACGGGTTTCCGCTGCTCATGCGTACCCTGTTTCCGGAGATGAAGCAGCCGGGGGCGCCGCAGAAGCCGGACGCGGAGAAGGAGACGGCGCCTTCCGCAAATCCGGGCGGTGCGGGGCCGGATCAACCGATGCCAGACAAACCCGGCCCGGACACGCCTAACCCAGACAAGCCGAGCCCAGACAAGCCGAGCCCAGACAAACAATGACGAACATGCCCAAGCTCCCTTCCCAGAGCCATTATGTCGGTCCCGGCGCCGCCCAGGCGGTGGTCTCGCGCACCCTGTCGATCATCGTCGACAACGAGCCCGGCGTGCTCGCCCGGGTCATCGGCCTCTTCTCGGGGCGCGGCTACAATATCGACAGCTTGACGGTGACGGAGACCGAGCACGAAAAGCACATCTCCCGCATCACCATCGTCACCCGCGGCACGCCCGACGTGATCGTGCAGATCAAGCATCAGCTCGAGCGTCTGGTGCCGGTGCACCGGGTGCGCGACCTGACCCGCGAGGGAGTGGCGCTGGAGCGCGAGCTTGCGTTGGTAAAGGTGACGGGGCGCGGCGAAAAGCGCATCGAAGCCCTGCGCATCGCCGAAATTTTCCGCGCCAAGGTCGTCGACACCTCCACCGAGCACTTCGTCTTCGAGGTGACCGGGAAGCCTTCGAAGCTCGAGGAATTCATCGGCATCATGACCGAGCTGGGGCTGGTCGAAGTGTCGCGCACGGGCATCGCCGCCATTGGCCGCGGCCCGGGGAGCAGCTAAAGGAGCATCCGGAAATTCCGGCCGGTCGCCGCCTTCGCGCGCGGCCGGCACCCGCCCAGCTCGCTGCATTCCGCAGCGTTGCCACTCATATCGCACCGAGACAGAAGCACAGAGGAAGCCATGCGCGTCTATTACGATCGTGATGCCGACATCAATCTCATCAAGGCCAAGAAAGTGGCCATCGTCGGCTACGGCTCCCAGGGCCGCGCGCACGCGCTGAACCTGAAGGATTCGGGCGTCAAAGAGATCGCCATTGCCCTCAAGCCCGGCTCGGCGACCGCCAAGAAGGTCGAGGCCGACGGCCTCAAGGTGCTGTCGGTGGCGGAAGCCGCCAAGTGGGCCGACCTCATCATGATGGCGACCCCGGACGAGCTGCAGGCGGACATCTACAAGAACGAGATTGCCGACAACATCCGCGACGGCGCTGCCATCGCATTCGCGCACGGCCTCAACGTGCACTTCGGCCTGATCGAGCCGAAGAAGACCGTCGACGTCATCATGATCGCGCCGAAGGGGCCGGGACACACGGTGCGCGGCGAATACCAGAAGGGCGGCGGCGTGCCGTGCCTCATCGCTGTCCATCACGACGCTTCGGGCAACGCGCACGACCTTGCGCTCTCCTACGCGTCGGGCGTCGGCGGCGGACGCTCTGGCATCATCGAGACCAACTTCCGCGAGGAGTGCGAGACCGATCTCTTCGGCGAGCAGGTCGTCCTCTGCGGCGGCCTCGTCGAGCTGATCCGCGCCGGCTTCGAGACGCTGGTGGAAGCTGGCTATGCGCCGGAGATGGCGTACTTCGAGTGCCTGCACGAGGTGAAGCTCATCGTCGACCTGATCTACCAGGGCGGCATCGCGAACATGAACTATTCGATCTCGAACACCGCCGAGTGGGGCGAGTACGTTTCCGGCCCCCGCATCATCACGCCCGAGACGAAGGCGGAGATGAAGCGCGTGCTGGGCGACATCCAGACCGGCAAGTTCACCTCCGAATGGATGCAGGAGTACAAGTCGGGCGCGGCACGCTTCAAGGCGATCCGCCGCCTTGCGGACGCACATCCGATCGAGGAGGTGGGCGGCAAGCTGCGCGACATGATGCCTTGGATCAAGGCCGGCGCGCTGGTTGATAAGTCGCGTAACTGAGGCTGGGTGAGGCGCGGCTGCAACTGCAAGGACGCGCGAGTTGGCGCATACTGGTGCCGCCCGCATACGGGAGCATCAGGGAGTGTCGAACTATGCTGCGCATTCTTTTTTCAGTTGCGGCCGCTGCACTTCTGGCCGCTGCGCCGCTCGCGGTGACGGCGACGACCGCCGCCGCCGCGCCTAACGCGACGAAGATCTGTAAGCACAAGACCTCCAGCGGCAAGATCAAGACTTGGCGCTGCGGCAAGGATCAGCCGTGCTGTTCGGCGGAGATGATCAACTACTATACGTGCGGATCGAAGACGCTCGGCTGCCTCTAGACCATGATCGCTTCGGACCTATCAGTCCGAAGCGTCGATCATCGGTCTAATCAAACCAGACCATGATCGCTTCGGACCCTATCAGTCCGAAGCGTTGATCGTTAGCGGACGTACGCGTTCGAACGAATGGCGGGGATGCGCGTTGGATCGAAGGCGCGCGGATTTTCGGCCGGCTGTTCTTTCGAAGCGCACCTTCCGAAGCGCGATGGTGGCGCCTGAAACGGCAGGCGCCCATGCGCACCGGATGCGAGCGCATGGGCGCAAAGAAACGGACGGCGGAGAAGCGGGGACCTCCACCGTCCGCTCCAGCAGCATCATGGATATGATGCGGCCGGATTTCGAACACGCGCGCACGTCGCCGTCATTGCTGACCGTGCGGTTGGCAACGGACGCAGGTTCGACTGGTGAAACGCCAGCCCGCAGACGGGTTCGCCGCGGGCGAGACATCATGTTTTCGGCTGAGCAAGGTGCATGCAAAGTCCCCCTCGGCACCCCCCTTGCTGTCACGATCCAAGTCCACTCTCTCTTCGTGGAGGAAGCGTGGTTGGTTCAGGGCAAAACTAAGATTTCCTTCCCGCGCAGCAGCATGAAACGCACGCGTCGAACCGCGGCGTGTGCAGTCTGATGGCGGAAAAACCGCCTGCAGACAGCGATCCATGCGTGCGCCTTGCGCGATGCCGGCTGCGTGTCGCGCCGTGGGATTGGCCGTTCGCAATCGAAAACGCCGCCCAGATCGTGAGGCATTGGGAGAAGCGCCGCGCCGCTCTACCCAGGCTCTTCAACGGCACCACGTATCTCCTGCGCGAGCACGCCGTGACACGCGATGAGCTTGCCGGAACGCTGTTTCAAACCGATTTCAGAACGCTGCTCTATTGGCGCGCCAATCCCACTACGGCACACGACGGCGTGCGCGAGGCGTTCGGTGCTTCTGTGATCCGGTCGGCGGAAGGTCACGTGCTGCTCGGCCGGCAAGGCCCGGGCCAGGTGACGTCCGGGCTCATCTACCAGCCGGGCGGCATCTTCGATGGTGATGACGTTACGGGAAACAGCGTCGACATCGACGCCAGCATCGAGCGCGAGCTGATCGAGGAGACGGGTCTCGCCGCTGCGGATTTCACGCGCGTTCCCGGCTTCCTCCTCGCGCGCGCCGGGATCAAGGTGGCGATCGGCATCGAGTGGCGCAGCGCGCTGCGGGCCGACGATCTGCGCGGGCGTATTCTCGATTTTCTGGCGCATCAGGCCGAGCCCGAGCTCGCCGACATCGTCATCGCCAAGCGCCCCGACGACATCGATGTCGCGCTCATGCCGCTGCACGCGCGTCTCCTGCTGGACAGCGTTTTGTCTGCTTGACCGCCCATGGCTTTTCGGCGCAACTGCGCGGCAAAAGCCTCCGGGAACAGGATCGCATGGCGCTACCGCTGCACACGCTCGACGTCTTCACCGACCGCCGTTTCAGCGGCAATCCGCTTGCCGTGGTGCGCGACGCCGACGACCTCGACACCGAGCGCATGCAGGCGATCAGCCGCGAGCTCAATCTGTCGGAGACGGTGTTCCTCCAGAAGGCGCAGAACCCGGCCCATTCCGCCCGCGTGCGCATCTTCACGCCCGCGCGCGAATTACCCTTCGCTGGCCATCCGACCATCGGCACCGCGATCCTGCTTGCGCAGCTGCGCGCCGCCGCCCATGCGAACGGCGAGGGCGATGCCATCATCGTCTTGGAAGAGGCGATCGGCACGGTGCGCGTCGGCGTGCGGCTGCGGGCAGGCGAGCCGCCGTTCGCCGAGTTCGACGCACCGAAGCTGCCGGAGGCGGGCACGATGGCGGTACCGCCCCGGGACCGCATCGCCGACGCCGTCGGGCTGCTGCCGCGGGAAATCGGGTTCGAGAACCACACGCCGCAGTGCCTGTCGGCCGGCAACGGGTTCGTCTTCGTTCCGGTCTCCGGGCTCGATGCCATTGCGCGGGCGCGCATAGAGGCGGCCCACTGGCCGGCCGTGTTCCCCGATGCGGGCTGCGCCGGGGTCTATCTCTATACGCGCGAGTGCGTGCACAACGGCGCGGCCTTCCATGCGCGCATGTTCGCACCGCAGCTCGGCGTGCCGGAGGATCCCGCCACCGGCTCGGCAGCGGTGTGCTTTGCCCGCGCCGTGCACGACTTCGACGGCCTGCCGGACGGCGTGCACCGGCGGCAGATCGAGCAGGGCCACGAGATGGGCCGCCCGAGCACGATCACGCTGACGCTGGTCGTCGCGGGCGGACGGCTCGAGACGGTGCGCATCGGCGGGAGCGCGGTCCGCATCGTCGACGGCGAGATCGCGCCCGAGCTGCGGCCGACCTGCTGGAAATAGACCTCAGCCGCTGCCCGCCAAGGCTGTCAAACTCCCGCGGCACCTGCCCGCGGCGCGGCGTTGCGCCGGATTTTCTGTCGCCGCACGTTCTCCTGCGAGCCATCCATTTTGCAGGGGCGTTGACAGTGGCGATGAACACGCGCGAGGCGGCGCCGGAGGGTGAGGCGGTTGAACACGGGCACACCCACGATTTCGGACTTCCGCGCGATCTCAGGATAATCGGGCGGCGGCAGGTCTTGGGGTTGATTGGAGCCGCAGGGCTCGCGCCCATGCTCGGCGCCTGCGATGGCCCTTGGTTCGACCGGGCGGAGGCGGACGTGATCGGCACCGGCGCCGACGGGAGCCAGTGCGTGGCCCATCCGCGGGAGACCGCGGGCCCCTATCCGGCCGATGGCTCGAACCGCGCGCACGGCACGCTCGCCAACGTGCTCGACAGGAGCGGCATTGTGCGTGCCGATATGCGTAGGAGCCTCGATCCCGGACAAGCCACGGCGGAGGGCGCATCGCTGGAGCTGACGCTCGAACTCGTCAACGTGGAGAACGCCTGCGCGCCGGTTGCCGGGCACGCCATCTACGTCTGGCATTGCGATGCGGCGGGCCGCTATTCCATCTACGACCTTCCCGATACGAGCTATCTGCGCGCTGTCGGCGTGACCGACACCGCGGGCAAGGTGACGTTCACGACCATCTTTCCCGGCTGCTACCGCGGCCGCTTCCCGCACATCCACTTCGAGGTCTATCCGAGCCTTGAAACGGCGACGAGCTACGGGAATCGCATCCTCACCTCCCAGCTCGCGATGCCCGAGGCGCTGTGCGGGGAGGTCTACGCCGCGGCGCCGGCCTACCGCGAGAGCGTTTCCAACTTTGCCGGCTCGCCTCTCGCGCGGGATGGGATATTCGCCGACAACACGCCGAAACAGCTCGCCGCTCAGACGCCGGAGCTTTCGCCGGACGGCTCCGGCGGCTACCGGGGCACGGTGGTGATCGGCCTCAAGGGGTAGCGACTGCGGGGGATGGTATTCCGCGCCCGAAGCGGGTTTGCCGGTCTTTTCCCGCTTCGCTAACGAAGAAAGTGGCGGCGACACCGCATGCACTAGCCACGGGCATGGCAATGTATTAATAGATGTCCGATGCGCCAGACAATGGTCATTGACGGTCCACGCTTTTCCCGCCCGGAGCCCATCCGGCGCGGCGCGTTCGCTCGTCTGGCTCAGCTTCCGATCCTCCTTAGCAGCCCCTGAGCCGTACAGGTTCCGGTACGCCGGAACGGTGCTCAGGGGATGAGAAGTCGAGCGAAGCTGATGGTTCAACGCCGGCCGCAATGCGCCGGCCCCGAGCGAAAGATGATCCGATGACCACCGATCCGAGCAACACCCGCGCCGAGGAAAGCACCGGCGACCGCGTCGTAATCTTCGACACCACTTTGCGCGACGGCGAGCAGTGCCCCGGCGCCACCATGACCTTCGAGGAGAAGCTCGAGGTTGCCGACTATCTCGACGAGATGGGCGTCGACATCATCGAGGCAGGGTTCCCCATCGCCTCCGACGGCGACTTCGAGGCGGTCTCCGCCATTGCCGCGCGGGTCAAGAACGCGACCGTCGCGGGACTGGCGCGGGCGATCAATGCCGATATCGACCGTGCGGGCGAAGCGGTGAAGCACGCCAGGCGCGGGCGCATCCACACGTTCGTCTCCACCTCGCCGATCCACCTCGCGCACCAGATGCGCAAGACGGAGGCGGAGGTGCTGGAGATCATCACCGCGACGGTGACGCGCGCGCGCAATCTCGCCGAGGACGTCGAGTGGAGCGCGATGGATGCCACGCGCACCGGCATCGACTATCTGAGCCGGTGCGTCGATGCCGCCATCAGGGCGGGTGCCACCACCATCAACCTGCCCGATACCGTCGGTTACGCGACGCCGGACGAGTACGCGGCAATGTTCCGCGCCGTGCGCGAGAACGTGGCGAACGCCGACAAGGTCGTCTTCTCGACCCACTGCCACAACGATCTGGGCCTCGCGGTCGCCAATTCGCTCGCCGCGCTGGGCGGAGGCGCACGCCAGATCGAATGCACCATCAACGGCATCGGTGAGCGGGCGGGCAATGCATCCCTGGAAGAGATCGTGATGGCGATCAAGACGCGGGCGGACAAGCTCCCCTACAACACCGGCATCGATGCCACGATGCTGTCGCGTGCCTCGCGCCTCGTCTCCGCGGTGACGAACTTCCCCGTGCAGTACAACAAGGCCATCGTCGGCCGGAACGCGTTCGCGCACGAGAGCGGCATCCACCAGGACGGCATCCTGAAGCACCAGCAGACCTATGAGATCATGACGCCGGAGTCCGTGGGCGTCGGCAAGACCTCGCTGGTGATGGGCAAGCACTCGGGCCGCAACGCCTTCCGCTCCAAGCTGAAGGAGCTCGGCTACGAGCTGGGCGAGAACGCGTTCGAGGACGCCTTCCTGCGCTTCAAGAACCTCGCCGACCGCAAGAAGCACGTCTACGACGAGGACATCGAGGCGCTGGTCGACCAGGGCATCGCGCACATGCACGACCGGATGAGGGTGGTTTCGCTCACCGTCATCGCCGGCAACATGGGCCCGCAGACGGCGACGCTCACCCTCGACATCGACGGCGAGCAGCACACCGTGCAAGCGACGGGCAACGGCCCCGTCGATGCGACCTTCAACGCCATCAAGGTGCTGGTGCCGCACGAGGTGAAGCTCGATCTCTACCAGGTGCACGCGGTGACCGAGGGCACCGATGCGCAGGCGGAGGTTTCCGTGCGCCTCGAGGAGGGCGGCCGCATGGTGACCGGCCGCGGCGCCGACACCGATACGATGGTCGCTTCCGCGCGCGCCTACGTCTCGGCGCTCAACAAGCTGATGGTGAAGCGCCAGAAGATGGCGCGCGTGCAGCAGATCTAAGTCTACTTCCACCGGCGCCGCTGCAACTTCAGCGGTGGCGGCGCCGAACACACCGAGGGCGCCTCTGCGGGACATCGCAGGGACGCCCTTTCTGCGTTTTTTCACCCGTCGGGCGCGCAGGGCAGCGCCCGGTCTTTCCGGCGCGGCGCGCGCTTCCTGCATGGCGTGGGCGGAGGAAAGCGTCTAAATTTCTCCCCTCATCCGGGGCGATGCGGGGCCGACACGGCGCGCCCGGAAAGTTGTGAGCGGGCAATGTTGCAGGGCGTGGCGAGCGTATTCTCCGACGACATCGCGATCGATCTCGGCACGGCGAACACGCTGGTGCACGTCGTCGGGCGGGGCATCATCATCGACGAGCCGTCGACGGTTGCCGTGCGCTCGCACCGCGGCATGCGCGAAGTGCTCGCGGTCGGGCGCAAGGCAAAAGCGCTGATCGGCCGCGCGCCCGAGAGCGTGGAGCTCGTGCATCCGCTGCGCGACGGGGTCATCGCCGATTTCGTCGCCACCGAGGAGATGCTGCGTCAGTTCATCAAGCGCACGAAGACGATGCTGGGCTTCCGCCGTCCGCGCATTCTCATCTGCGTGCCCGCGCAGGCGACGCCCGTCGAGCGGCGCGCGGTCTATGAGACGGCCGTGTCGCTCGGCGCGCGGAAGGTCTACCTCATTGCCGAGCCCGTCGCGGCTTCGCTCGGGGCGGGGCTTCCCGTCGACGAGCCCGGCGGGGCGATGGTGCTCGATATCGGCGGCGGCACGTCCGATATCGCCGTGCTGTCGAGCGGCGTCATCGTTTCGGCGCGGACGCTGCGCGTCGCCGGCAACGCCATGGACGACGCCATCACCCGCTACGTGCGGCGCGAGCATCAGCTTCTCATCGGTCCGGTCAATGCCGAGCGGATCAAAGTGGAGGCGGGAAGTGCGCTCGCGGGCGGCAACGGCCGCTCCGCCGAGGTGCACATCCGCGGACGTGATTTGAAGCAGGGCACGGCGAAGAGCGTCGTTCTACGCGCCAAAGACATCGCGGCGGCATTGAGCGAGCCGATCGAAGCCATCGCGGATTTCGCCCAGCGGGCGCTGGAGGATCTGCCGCCAGACATCCTGAGCGACATTGCCCGGCGCGGCATTCATCTCACCGGCGGCGGCGCACTGGTCGACAAGCTCGATGTCGCGCTGACGCGTCTCGTGGGCGTGAAGTTCCGCGTGCAGCAGAACCCGATGCACTGCGTCGTCAAAGGATCGGCCGCGGTGCTGGCGGGGCTCAACGCGCACGAGCATCTTTTGATGCGGCCTTAGCCGCCTCTGCGGGTGGCAGGTGACCTGATTTTTCCGTGGCGCGCGCCGACCGCGCCGTCTCCTCCGCTAGAGCCGTTCCGGTTTAAGTGGAAACGCGGAACGGCCTCTAGACCATTGTTTGGTCGTGCTTCTTATCGGAACCGGTGCCCACTTTTCCGGAAGCACTCTCCCTCTACTCGTGCTTCTCATCGGAAAACCGGTTCCCACTTTTCCGGGAAGCACTCTCTCTCGGTCGTGCTTCTTATCGGAAAACCGGTGCCCACTTTTCCGGAAGCACTTTTTTGGCCGTGCTTCTGATCGGAAAACCGGTGTCCACTTTTCCGGAAGCACTTTTTTGGTCGTGCTTCTGATCGGAAAACCGGTGTCCACTTTTCCGGAAGCACTTCTTTGGTCGTGCTTCTGATCGGAAAACCGGCTTCCACTTTTCCGGAAGCACTCTAGGCGAACTTCAGCCGCGCGTAGCGCTTGTTCGCCGGATCGTTGATGCTCGTCGGCGGACCGGTGAACTCAACGCCGATCGCATTCGCCTGTCGCCAGACGATGGATGCGGGCCGCAGCACGCCGGACGATTTTTCGTAGAGCAGGAAGGCCTCGGGCAGCCCGACGGTGTTGGCGATCAGCAGGCGGGCGCCGTTGTCGGAGAGATCGCGGATCGTGCAATCGAGGATGCGCAGGCCGTCCGCATAGACGATTTTGCCCTCCTTGAGGACGCGGCGGCGGGGGACCTTGCGCTTTTCGTCCATGTGTCACCGAGCGGATCGCCGGGCAGACTGGGTGCCGGCGCGGGTACGCCGGCGGGAATGCTGTGCCGATGGATGCGGCTACGATTCGCAGCACGCTCTAAATTTGCACGAGGCGCGGCGGGGAGGCTATAGGCGCCAGCCGCTCGGGCCGGCGAAAAGTTCGGCTCGAGGCCCCATTTTTGGGCTCCGATAGCGCCTCCTCGTGCGGCCCCCATGGGCGCTGGACAGCGGGGCCCCATGGTGCTACACGCCTCTGCGACGAGGGCTCGCGTGGCGGGCCCTTTTGACGTCTTGGCCGCGCGGATGGCTTCCTCCGCACCCTGGCCTCGGCGCGCCGTCCATGGTGCGGGTGATTAGCTCAGTTGGTAGAGCAGCTGACTCTTAATCAGCGGGTCGAAGGTTCGAGTCCTTCATCACCCACCATTACTTTCAAGCAGTTACGAAGTTGATGTGGTCCCCGCGGCCCACGGTTTTACAACCGGTTTTACAATAGACGTTTCCGCCTCGTTCTCCCATTTCAAGATCGCCGCCGCTGCCAGCTTCCGCTGATTGACCTCGTTGGCATAGTGCTCGACCATCCCGATCGACTGCTCGGTGATCGGTTGGACTTCGGCCGTAGTGCAGCCAGCCTCCAGCAACATCATCACCGTGCTTTTCTGAGCCCGTGAAAAACCCGGAAGCAACCTTGAGGACACAGCTGAAGCCGGTCATCTTCCATGACAAATAGATCGGGGCTTAAGCCCGGTGTGCACCGGGCATTTGGCAATTGGCTTGCAACCAGCCAGATCACAGAAATTGCAGATCATCTCCACGGCATTTCAGAGCTTTGGCTCGCGCTTGTCGGCAATAAGGGAGCCGTAATTGGGGAGGACATCAAGCATCGGATGAACAACGAGATTCTGGCGTTCATCGAGGGCAAACAATGGATTGCCACAGAAAGTGATGCGCTCCTCGCTGCGAGGTATATCCGGGATCGCGCTTGGCGGGCACGGCGCGAGATTGCGAAAGGACCGTTTCCGAGCGGCATATACGCGGCCAAGGAGCGATGGATAACCAACGAGCAAATCATCGAAATAGCCGATCATATTTGTGACATGATCGATCTGTGGGATTCCGTTGGCAGCGGGATACGTAATGGCACCTACAATAACGCGCTGAATGACAGGCTTTGGGCCGAGGTAGGAGCGTTCATTCAAAAGAAGGAATGGGTCGTATCCGGCGGCGACTCAACGACTTTGTCTGATATGCTGCGTGAGAGAGCACTAGGATTAAAAGCTACTTCAAATTAGGACGCACCGATATTTCAGGCTCCATTGTGGGAGGCTTCCGTGGCAGTGGATGGAAGCCGTTGTTGTCGACACCAATTGGTTGAGTGTTCGTTAGAAGACTGGAGGGGTGGCTTTCCTGAATGTCCTGCTCTCTGCGTTCCAGCCGGTGGTAATTCTGGCAGAGGCTGAGGAAGAGTTTTTGCTGTGGCCCGATTTAACTGTTGATGACGTGGCGGCGTTCACTAGTTGGTTGGATAGCAACGAACAGCTTGGATCAGCAATGCCGTGGTCAATGTCGCGCTGCCTGGAATCGGAACTTTCATCGGCGTCATTCTCGGTACCGTCCTCGGCAACGTGCTGGGGGAGGCGATGAGGGCTATGGCGATTATTCGGCAGCCATCAGTTTGGGTGGCACATATTTCTATGATGGTGGCGGCTCGATCAACGATTGGGATTTCCGGCAGTCGCCATACGACATGCGACTCTCTCAATCCTGAACGAAATCATTGATGGCTTCGGCGCTGAGGATGGCTTCGAGTACGAGCGTCGCGCTCTTTGCGGGCGTGGATCGGAACTTTCTCTATCGTGAGCCTGTATAAGTAGACCACAACTCTCGAAGAAGTGAGCCGATCGATTTCCCATTCCGAAATAAAAAAGGCCGGGAGCCGCGGCCCCCGGCCGTCCAGTTGGGAGACAGCTGAGTCTAGGGCAGGTTTATGCCGACGGTGAACACGAAGCGCGTGTCTGCGAGATCGTTGTCTATGTTGGTGTCCCAGTACCGGAAGTCCATGAACAGCTTCTCGATCCCGAGTTTCACGCCGGCGTTCCAGTAGGCGTACTCCTTCTCGCCGAGGAAGAAGCCGTCGGTATTGCCGCCCGTCCAGCCGAGGAGGCCGCTCAACGTCGGCACGAAGACACCGACCTGGGGAAGCACGTAACTCACTGTACCTTCCACCGTCGTCGACTCGGTCATGGCGAGATCCTGGTCGGGCGTGTAGTAGCCGGTCAGGCCGAGTGTGAGATTCGTGATGGGCGAGATCGACGCGCCGAGTTTGAATTCGACATAGTCGAGGTCGGAGCGGCTGAGTGCTGGATCCCGGCTGCCGAAATTGTACCACCACACGGCGACATCCCAGCTGACACCGCCGGTCACGGGCCGTGCACCGATGAAGCCGTCGAGTTCCCACGGACCGAGCGTGCCGATGTAGTCGTTACCGCTTGCCCAGAAGCCAGCGTAGAAGATGTTGTAGCCAACCTCTCCATAGGCTTGCAGGGTAGGCTTCTCGTTACTGTAAGAGAGGCCGCGGAAGATGTAGTCGCTGGTTGCCTGGGGCGCGAGGACGAAGGTGAGCTTATCGTCAGTGGCCCGTACCGGCGCGGTGAGCGATGCCAGCGCCAGAGCGACGGCGGCGATGGATCCCAGTCGATTCGTCGTAAGCACTAGCAGTCCCCCTTTTGCTGCCTGCCGCCAGCCCTGCGCATAAAAAACTGATCCGTTGTTGAAAATACTAATCATGCGGACAGATTCTTGCTTTGCGCGGGCATCAAGCGGAGCAGCCGCAACGGCTGCTTGATTAAAATCCTAATCAGTGGGGCTGCGGCGTCTCAAGCGCAAAATCGTCAGGTGACGTGCGCAACTGCGTATCTGTAGCAATTTAGTAACATGTGGAAAACTTGTGTGGAGCCGCAGCGGACACGACCGGTGTGGGAATGCTAGGCGCCCGTGCGTGCTATAAGCGTATGGAATTCCGATAAATATAAGACCGCGTGGGCAGGCGCGCCCGTTGCGTCTCTAGCGAAGCCCTATCAATGTGAGGATGTGCTGGCGCTGACCAGGATAGCGGGCGCAGCTCCGCAATTGCGGAAGCGGTGTGGGATGCGGCTATCAAAATAATAAGCATCCCCCGCCACGAGCTTGCGGTGTGCCTCGCCGACAAAGATCTCGACTTCGCCGGATATGACGATGCCGCCCTCTTCGCCGGGATGCGAGAGCATCTCGGGGCCAGTGTCCCCTCCGGGCTGATAGATCTCGTGCAGGATCTGCAGTGCCTGGCCGCTGCGTCCATCGCCCACCACGCGAACCTCCACCTTGCCGTCGATGAGACGCTTGAGGTCGCTCGCCTGAAAGAAGATCTGCGGCTGGCTGGGGGCGTCGGTGACGTTGCCGAAGAATTCCCCGAACGATATGCGCAGGGCATCGGTGATCCGGTTGAGCGTGGCGACGGAAGGGCTGTGCTTGTTCTGCTCGATCATGCTGATCATGCCGTTCGTCACGCCGGACATGGCGGCGAGGTCGCGCTGGGAAAGATTGCGTTCCGTCCGTAGCGTCTTGAGGCGCGCGCCGACGTCCGGCTTCGGCGGGAGCGCAGCGGCCGGCGCCGGGTGATCGCGGTGTGCGGAGGTCGTCTTGGCTTGCCGCTTGGGGTGGGTGCTGGTGCGCACGAGCTTTCTCTTCAATATCTCGATCAACCGAGGAGTGGACGGAAGATTCGCGGGTTCGTTCACAAGGCCGGCGAAGTCGGTCTGTCTTTTGTGCTACAGTTTTCCGCAGGTACGGGGAATATGCTTTGCTCCCAACTCGGCGTGCCCTTGAAGCGGTTGGCCAGGAAATCGAGAATAAGACGCGTTTTCGCCGGCATGTGCTGGCCGTGGGGAAATACGGCGCTGATCGCGCCGTGGACCAGCATGCGATCGGGCATCAGCGCTTTGAGCTCGCCGCGGGCGATGGCCTCGCCAACGACATAGGTGTGCAATAGAGCGATGCCGCCGCCACTGCGTGCTGCCTCGAGCAGCGCCAGACTGCTGCCGAGAGTCATCGCCGCGTGCAGTTCCAGCGGACGTTCGTGGTCGGGAAGAATGGCGAGCCACTGGGACCAGTACGCCCACTCCGCGTCGTGCCGCAGGCAACGGTGGGTTGCCAGGTCGAGCGGTCGCATCGGCGTTCCAAAGGTGTCGAGATAGGCGGGCGCGGCGACAAGAACGAGCCGGTTGGGTGCGAGCTGCCGACGCATGAGTTGCGAGTCTGGCAGGATCGTCACGCGGATGGCGATATCGTAACCGTCTTTCACGACGTCGACGAGCCCCTCCGAGCATTCGAGGTCGACCTCGATGTCCGGATAGAGTGCCTGGAAGTCGACCAACGCCGGAGCAACGTACTGGCCGCCGAACATCGGCGAGGCTGCAACGCGCAACAGGCCCTTGGGCCGCGCGTGGTACTCCGCGACGTCGCGCTCGGCGTCGCGCCAGTCCCGCAGTAGCGTTTGTGCACGGTCGAGAAAGCGTGCACCGGCTTCCGTCAGCACGATGTTGCGGGTCGTCCGGTTGAACAGCCGTGCGCCAAGATGGTCTTCGAGCTTCTTGATCTCGTAGCTGACGACGGACTTCGAGATTCCGAGCGCATCGCCCGCGGCGCGCATGCTGCCGGTTTCTGCGACCT
>DASRYA010000184.1:0-5995 GCA_035687305.1 Hyphomicrobium sp.
CGGCGCTTATGCACTAATTTCCAATGCGCCGGTACCTTTGGGTTGCCATATGACTGGGGTAACTTGCCCCACGCACAAATAAAGAGTTTCACCGCTCGATCCCCGGGAGGATTACATGCAGTTGATCGTAAAGCCTGAAACACCGTCTGCGGCGCTCGCACGCGTCGGCTCCACGCTTAAAATCCGCAATCGCTACGACAACTTCATCGGTGGCCAGTGGGTGCCGCCGACGAAGGGCCAGTACTTCGAGAACCGCACGCCGATCTCCGGTGAGGTGGTCTGCGAGATCGCTCGCTCCACCGCCGAGGACATCGAGAAGGCGCTCGACGCCGCCCACGCCGCCGCCGATGCCTGGGGCAAGACCGCTCCGGCCCAGCGCGCCGCCGTCCTCTTCAAGATCGCCGACCGCATGGAGGCCAACCTCCCCGCGCTCGCCACCGTCGAGACCATCGACAACGGCAAGCCGATCCGCGAGACCATGGCCGCCGACCTGCCGCTGGCCGTCGACCACTTCCGTTACTTCGCGAGCTGCATCCGCGCTCAGGAAGGCGCGCTCTCCGAGATCGACGAGACGACCGTCGCCTATCACTTCCACGAGCCGCTCGGCGTCGTCGGCCAGATCATCCCGTGGAACTTCCCGATCCTCATGGCGGTGTGGAAGCTCGCTCCGGCCCTCGCCGCCGGCAACTGCGTCGTGCTGAAGCCCGCCGAGCAGACGCCGTTCTCCGTGATGGTGCTGGCCGAGCTCATCGGCGACCTGCTGCCGCCGGGCGTGCTCAACATCGTCAACGGCTTCGGCGTCGAGGCCGGCAAGCCGCTGGCCCAGAACCCGCGTATCGCCAAGATCGCCTTCACCGGCGAGACGACCACCGGCCGTCTCATCATGCAGTACGCCTCCGAGAACATCATCCCGGTGACGCTGGAGCTCGGCGGCAAGTCGCCGAACGTCTTCTTCGCCGACGTGTTCAACGAGGATGACGAGTTCTTCGACAAGGCGCTCGAGGGCTTCACGATGTTCGCCCTCAATCAGGGCGAGGTCTGCACCTGCCCCTCGCGCGCCCTCGTGCAGGAGAGCATCTACGACGCCTTCATGGAGCGCGCCATCGAGCGCGTGAAGAAGATCGTGATGGGCAATCCGCTCGATCCGAACACGATGATCGGCGCGCAGGCTTCCTCCGACCAGCTCGAGAAGATTCTCTCCTATATCGACATCGGCAGGGGTGAAGGCGCCCGCGTGCTGACCGGCGGCAACCGTGCCCGCCACTCTGGCCTCGAGGACGGCTTCTACGTCGAGCCGACCGTTCTGGAAGGCAATAACAAGATGCGCATCTTCCAGGAGGAGATCTTCGGACCGGTTCTCTCGGTCACGAAGTTCAAGACCGAGGCGGAAGCGCTCGCCATCGCCAACGACACGCTCTACGGCCTCGGCTCCGGCGTGTGGTCGCGCGATGCGAACACCTGCTTCCGCATGGGCCGCGGCATCAAGGCCGGTCGCGTATGGACCAACTGCTACCACCTCTACCCGGCACACGCCGCGTTCGGTGGCTACAAGCAGTCCGGCATCGGCCGCGAGACGCACAAGATGATGCTCGACCACTACCAGCAGACGAAGAACATCCTGCAGAGCTACAGCCCGAAGGCGCTCGGCTTCTTCTGATGCATCCTGGCGCTGGCGCGCGATCGAGGTCGAGCGCCAGCGCTAAAACTGTCATCCCGGAAACTGCGAGCATCGCGAGCAGCTTCCGGGATCCAGGAGAGATGCGGCGCAGCCTCGGAATATCGATGCTGCATCGATGCCGGATCCCGGCTCGACGGTCGCTTCGCTGCCCTGGCCGGGATGACAGGATAGTTACGGCGGCGCCGTACGCGAGCCCGCGCAGTTTTCCCGAGAGGACCCGCCCATGACCGACGCCCGCCCGACGCTGCGCTCGCTGCTCACGCTCCCCGAAACGCCCGCGCCGCTGTCGAAATCGGCCCTGGTGATGATCGACTGCCAGAACACCTACCGTGAAGGCGTGATGCAGCTCGAAGGCGTCGAGCCCGCGCTGAAGGAATGCGCCGCGCTGCTGCAGCGTGCCCGCGCAGCCGGCACCCCCGTCATCCATATCCAGCACGACGCCGGCCCCGGCTCGCCCTACGACGTGCGTGAGCGGATCGGCGCCATCGCCGACATCGTCGCGCCCATCGAAGGCGAGACCGTCATCACCAAGGCCTACCCCAGCTCCTTCGAGAAGACGAACCTCGATGCGGAGCTGAAGAAGCACGGCGTCACCGATCTCGTGCTCGCCGGCTTCATGACGCACGTCTGCGTGAACTCCACCGCCCGCGCCGCATTCAACCACGGCTACCGCCCGACCGTCGTCGGCAACGCCACCGCATCGCGCGCGCTTCCCAATCCGCTGGGTGGCGCCCTTCCCGCCGAGGCGGTGCACACCAGTGCCCTCGCCGCATTGGCGGACCTGTTCGCAATCGTGGTACCCTCGCCGGATGCAATCCCGACGTAGCCCCACCCCGAAAGGAGGACGTCGATGGTCGAAAGGGTTTCCGTCACCCCGGCGGCCGAAGCGCTGATCGGCAAGCTCGCCGCCGCGCACGGCCCGCTGCTGTTCCACCAGTCCGGCGGCTGTTGCGATGGCAGCGCCCCAATGTGCTATCCGCGCGGCGAGTTCAAGGTCGGCGAGCGCGACGTCTTCCTCGGCACCATTGCCGGCACGCCGGTCTATATCTCGGGGCCGCAGTTCGAATATTGGCAGCACACGCACCTCATCATCGATGCGGTGCCCGGGCGCGGCTCCGGCTTTTCGCTGGAAGCGCCCGAGGGCCTGCGCTTCCTCACCCGCTCGCGCGTCTTCACCGAGGACGAGTTCGACGCGCTCGATAGCGCCGGCCCGCCCCCGCGCGGCCCAGAGGCCATGGCCGCGGCTGGCGCCGCCTGACGGCCCGCGGATAGCCGTCAGCGACTAACGACTGCGCTGCCATCGGCCTGGCGACGTGTGCTCATTGCTCCGCGCGATGCGCTTCCCGCGCGCCCTGTGGCCCTATCGCACTAGGAAACCTCGACAATCGCCCCGACATATCGCGCGGATACCGGTTCGCCATGCCCGCACGGGCATCTCCAGACCGACGACGGGTCGCACGATTGACCGATGGAATGTGATGAAGCGCGCTCTCCTTGCCCTGGCCCTGCTCCTTTGCGCCTCCCATGCGGAGGCGAACCCCTCTCGAGGCGGCACCGAAATCGTCATCGAGGATGACGGCGCGCTCGAAGGCGACGACGCAGCGGAGGCCATCGAGACCGTTCCGGACGCCCCCCGCCCCACGGCCGTCAACAGGACGGCGCCGTTCAAAGGGCTGCCCGGCCGCTGGGTGGGCGAGGGCCGCATCGGCGTCAAGGACAGCAAGCCGGAATCGGTGAAGTGCCGCGCCACCTACTTCGTCAACGATAAGGGCGATGAGCTACGCCAGAACATCCGCTGCGCCTCCGCCGGCGGCAAGGTCGAGGTGAAGAGCAACGTTATCGCCAACGGCGGCAAGCTCACCGGCACCTGGAACGAGCTGGTCTACAATCTCGGCGGCGAGATGACGGGCGAGGTGACGGAGCGTGGCTTCCGCATCGTCGTGCGCGGCGGCGACATGCGCGCGAACATGGATGTTATCGTCATGGGCGACCGCCAGATCGTCGAGATCCAGTTCTTCAACAGCTCCATCCGCGGCCTCACGCTGATCCTCAAGAAGGGCTGACCTTCTTCGCCGTGATCGCCACCGACGCCTCCGTGGTGAGCAGCAGGAACGTGAAGCTCTCCTCCAGGTAGAGCCGCACGGCGTTGTCGTCGTGGCTGAGGTAGCCGATCGACACGTCCTCGCCGATATAGAGCGCGAAGTCGCCGCCGCGTGTCGTCATCACGTAAGCCCCCGTGATCCCGGGAGCCCACACGATTTCCCCATCGACGATGCGCCGTATGTGCTCCAGCACCGGATAGCCGTGATCGCTCGCCTCGCTGAGTGCCTGATACGCGTCCGCGCTCAGCACCACCGAGTAGGGACCTTGGACGCCCACGAGCCGCAATTGGTTGAGGGCGCCGGCGATGACGTCGGGATAGCCCGTGATCTCGCCGGGCAGCACCAGCTTGGGATTGCTGGTGCCCTCGCGGATGCCGCCGATGCCGGCGGCCGCATACCCCTCGAAGACCGCCCGGTTCTCCGCGAACGCAAGCTGTCGCGCGGCGTCCTTTACCGGCTGCCAGTCAGAATCGTTTGCACCCCGTTCGACATTGTCGATCTGCTCGCGGTTGAGATCGAAAGGTACGCGCAGCTCGACCAGCGGTTTGACGCCGCGCTGACGCGCGATCATCCCCTCGCCGGGAGGAGCGATGGGATGCACATGGCCCGTGCCTATGGCAGAGGTTCCGACCCCGCTCGGCCCTTCCACGTCGACGACGCGTCTGGCGGCGAGATAGCGCTTGAGGGTACGCGTCGCCTCGACTTCGATCTGCGACCACGCCGCATCAGAAATCGGCGCAAGCTCGCGGTGAAGATTATTCATTGGAGTGATCTCCTTTCAACGAGCCGATGCCGAGCGAGCCGGGCGTCGGTGCCGCTGCCGCCACGGGAAGCTCGGCTGGCAGCAGCGCGGGGGCGGGCGAGGTTGCGTCCTGGGATGAGCTATCGTCCCCGACCTGTTCCAAAAAGGTTGCCGAGGGCACGAAAAACAGATTGCCCGTCTTGGCGAAGCTGAAATCCAAAAGCCGGTCGTAGTTCCCCGGCGGGCGCCCGACGAACATGTTCTCCAGCATCTGCTCGATCGTGCGCGGCGAGCGGGCATAGCCGATGAAGTAGGTGCCGAACTCCTGCGACCCGGGGCGCCCGAACGGCATGTTGTCCCGGATGATCTTCACTTCCTTGCCGTTCTCGACGATGGTCGTCAGCGCGTTGTGGGCGCTCGTCGGCTTCACCGTATCGTCGAGCTCGATGTCGGAAAGCTTCAGCCGCCCGATAATGCGCTCCTGCATTTCCGTGGAAAGCGCATTCCAGCCCGCCAGGTCGTGCATGTACCTCTGCACGACGACATAGCTGCCGCCGGCGAACGCCGGATCCTCCTCGCCGATATAGACGGCTTCGACCGCCGTCCGCGCCGTCGGGTTCTCCGTTCCGTCGACGAAGCCGATGAGGTCGCGGTCGTCGAAGTAGCGAAATCCGTGCACCTCGTCGACGACGGTTATTGCCGCCCCGGTGCGGGCCATAATCTGTGTCGCCAGCTCGAAGCAGAGATCCATGCGCCGGGCACGGATATGAAACAGCAGGTCGCCCGGCGTGGCGACGGCGTGCCGGGGGCCCGACCGGATCTCGCGGAATGGATGCAGCTCGGCCGGGCGCGGGGCGCCGAAGAGGCGATCCCAGGCTTCCGAGCCGATCCCCATGATGCACGAGAGATCTCCCTCGATGTCGCGGAAGCCGACCGCGCGCAGCAGCGCGGGCAGGTCGCCGCAAAGCGCGCGGACCGCTGCGCAGCTATCCTGGCCGGCGTTGATGGTCGCGACGAGAAAGATCGCCGATTTGGTCAACGTGCTGACCACCGCTTGCGGCTCAGGCGGCAATCCAGTTTGCGAGGTTGGCGTGGTCAACAATTGGCTCCGGAGCGGGAGGATGCCCTGTGCAGTCTCTATGATTGTCCGGAAGACCCTAAAAGGAAATCTAAACCGCGGGGCCCTGGGATGCCCGCGGGCGGTGGCACGACGAAATTAGAGCCGAATGGGATCGCGCGATATCGTGTTTTCGTGCATGTCCACCTCGATCGACGGCCCAGCTAATCCCCGCGCGCCCCGCACGCGCCTATGCTGCATCCATCCCGCCCCACGGGGGACAGGCTCGAGACCGTCTCAGGTTTGGGAGCGGGCTGCGATGTGAACAAGCCGGTTGGCGAGGGGTAACGTCCCGAAGCCGCCGGTGTACCGAGCCGTCAGGAGCCGGAACCCAACCGGTACGGGAGTAAGGCACC
>DASRYA010000185.1:0-9446 GCA_035687305.1 Hyphomicrobium sp.
GAGAACGGCAAGCACTGGGTAGTAGAGGCGCGGATCGAGTCCGGCGCCGTCATCAATCCGCTTGCGGAGACGCTGCAGCACGGGCTCGGCCGGTGCGTGGTTTTCCGCCACCGCGATCCGCACCTCGCCGCACGTGCCGCCGCACTCATCCACGACGTCATCCGGCGCTCGCACCAGAAGCGCAACGGCCATATCTGGTACGATTTCACAATGGAGCTCGAGGGAGAGCGCGAGCTGTTCTGCTCCAAGCTCGTGCGCAAAGCCTACGGCCTCGCGAGCGAGCAGAGATATCTGCTGCCGACCTTCACCACGCGCTTTGGCATGCGCAACCGCGATTTCATCGACCGCATTGGCGTGACGGCGCGGGAAACCTTCGCGCCCGCCGACATCGAGCTAGAGCCCGATTTCGATCTCGTCGCCGAGTGGCAAGACTACAGGGTGACCTCGCGCCTGCGCCTGCAGGACCTGCTGATGGATCGGCTGTTTCTATGGATGGAAGAGCACGACTATCGTTTTCATGAGGATTTCCCGATCCGCCTCATTGGCCTGCTGGGACGTATGTCGGGTCAGCTGTCCACGCGGGCGAAGGATTTGATCGCCGACGTCGTGCCGAAGGTGCCGCCGAACATGCGCCGCTCGACCATCCAGGCGGTCGCGATGCTGCACAGGACGGCAGAGCCGCTGCTCGCAGACCTACAGGCGCTGGAGCGGCGCAGCATCGACCGCACCGGGCGTCCGCTGCACGCGCGCGAGGTGAACGAGTTCCTCGAAGCCAAGCGCCGCGCATCGAACGGTGTGATCGGCTACCTGGGCGCCGCGGTGTAGACATCCGGCGTCCAACCGTCGTAGGCGGCGGACCGCGTGCTCGTCAGGCCCGCATCGAGTGCCCGTTCGAGCGCGGTTGCACCGGCGGTCTCGGCAACCCTTTCCGGTACGATCCAGGCGCGATAGCGCGAGGCAACAATGGGCGAAGCGCATGCCAGCTCTCCGTTCGTCGTCCGGCATGAGCCATCGGGCCTCGCAGAGCGGATTTCGCGCCGATCATGCCGCAGGAAGCCCATATCGACGGGCTGGATCGTTGCGTTGGGGGATCTCAGCAGCACGCCGCGGAACACGCACGTCGTGTCGTTACGGCAGACGCCGGCGTTGCGGCCGAGGGTATTGCCGGGGCCGAGCGTTCGCCCGCGCGTCATCGCCGTAGCGGTCATCCGCGATCCGTTGCTGACGTAGCAGCTCTCGTCGACACACAGCACGGGATTGGCCGTCATCCGTCTTCCGGCGAAGCCGTGGCGGCGTGGATCCATCTGCACCAACACCGTGACGCGCTGGGGATAGGAAGGGACCGTTTCAGCGGGGATGCGCGCCACGGTGCCGGTGGTTTTCGGCGGGGCTGCGGGCGCATCGATGAAGGGCGAACGCGCATCGGCCTCTGGCCCGGGCAGAGGGCCGCCGAGGCTGCTGCGCGCTTGCGCCATCTCGGGAGCACGCTGGACGCGGGCTTCGCGGGTCTGCTGAGCCTCGCGCGCCTCTTGGGCCTCGCGTGCCTCACGCGCTTCGCGGGACAGCCGGAACTTCTCCGCGACGCGGCGCGCCTCGGCCTCCCGCTCGGCTTCGAGGGCGGCGCGTTTGGCAGCGGCTTCCGCCGCCGCGATACGCCGCTGCTCTGCGAGGCGTGCCTCTTCCGCCTTGCGCTTCGCCTCGGCGGCTTCGGCCTGTCTCTTCAGGTCGGCAACGCGCGCTTCTTCAGCAATGCGTTTCTTCTCCGCTTCCTCGGCCTTGGTCCTGATATCCGCCAAACGGGCTTCCTCGGCGCGTTGCTTCTCCTCGACTGCGCGGCGTTCCGCGGCCAGGCGCTGCTCCTCGGCACGGCGCTTTTCCTCGATTTCCAGCGCACGCTGCTTAGCTTCGGCGAGACGCTTTTCCTCGGCTTTACGCTCCTGCTCGGCGCGTTGGCGGGCCGCTTCCTCTGCGATGCGCTTCTCCTCGGCAGCGCGGCGCTCCGCGGCCAGCCGCTGCTCATCGGCGCGGCGCTTCTCCTCCACCTCCCGGGTGAGGCGCTTTGCTTCAGCAAGGCGTTCCTCCTCGGCTTTACGCTCCATCTCCAGGCGCTGGCGGTTCGCTTCCTCCATGAGGCGCTGTGCATCGGCGCGCGCCGCCTTGCGCTCGGCTTCGACGCGGCGCTCCTGTTCACGCGCAAATTCCGCCTGACGCCGGGCCTCGGCTTCCTCTTCCGCGCGGCGCAGCATCTCCATCTCGTCGGCGGCGCGCTGGGCCGCGGCTTTGGCCTGTGCCTGGGCTTGGGTCTGTGCTTTGGCCTGGGCTTTCGCATCGGCCTCCGCTTGCGCTTTGGCGCGGGCTTGCGCGGCGGCCCTGGCGCGCGCTTCGGAGCGGGCTCGCGCCTCTGCGTCTGCCTTGGCGATCGCTTCCGCGCGGCGCTTCGATGCGGCCTCGGCTTTCGCGCGCGCCTTTGCCTTGCGCGCTTCGTCAGCGGCGCGCTCGCTATCCTCGGCGGCGCGTCCGAACTTGTCAGCGATAGCGTGCGCGGCGTTGTCGGCTGCGAATGCCGATGCGCCGCACATAAAGCCCATCAACGTCACGGCGCACACCGTGCCGCGACCGAAGCTCTTCGCCGTTGCCAACATGATTTCCTCGCCACGAATAAGCGCAATGGGAAGCAGGGGCTGCTTCCGGGTCGCACAAACGTCGCGACCAATACGCTCAATAGAGCGATTGCTGTTTGAACGGTGGCTGAACGGCACCAGAGCACGATCGCTTTTCTTTGAATCGCGATGCGGCTCTGGTCTTGATTAGACCGATGATTCACGCTTCGGACTGGTAGGGTCCGAAGCGATCATGGTCTTTTGCTTAGACCGATGATTCACACTTCGGACTGGTAGGGTCCGAAGCGATCATGGTCTAGCGCCGGAGGGGAAAAACGCCTCAGACGTTTTCGGTCTGCGAAAGGATGGCGCGCAAACCTTCGCGATAGGTGGGAAATTGCAGTGCAACGCCAAGATCTTGGCGGATGCGTTTGTTGCTCACGCGGCGGTTGTCGGCATAGAAGCTCGCCGCCATCGGGCTGAGGTTTGCGTCGGCGAACGGAACTTCAGGAGGCGGTGGCATCCGCAAGAGCTTCGCCGCAAAACTGACAACATCCTGCGGTGGCGAGGGTTCGTCGTCGGCGACGTTGTAGATATCGTGCGCACCGCGTTCGATCACAGCACAGACGGTCGCTGCGATATCGTCGACGTGGATGCGGTTGAACACCTGGCCCGGCTTGATGATGCGATGGGCCTTTCCTTCGCGCAGACGTTCGATAGCGCTACGGCCGGGGCCGTAGATCCCTGCAAGACGGAAGACATGCGTTGGAATGCCGAGGCGTCGTCCGAGGTCGAGCCATTCGGCTTCGGCTGCGATGCGCCGCTGGCCACGCAAGGAGCGGGAGCGGGTCGGCGCGGTTTCGTCTATCCATTCGCCGCCGCTGTCTCCATAGACGCCAAGCGTCGAGAGATAGCCGATCCAGCGTAGCGACTTTGCAGCGGCGAGCTCGCGTTCGTGGTGGTGCAGAAGGGGATCCCCGGCGGCATCGGGCGGGGCAGATAGCAACACGTGCGTTGCCCTTGCGATGGCGCTGCGCATCTCATCGCGTGGCTGCGTGCCATCGAAGTGCAGGGCGTCGTAGCCCTGTGCAGCAATCGCGGCGACACCCGCGGGTGTGCGGGCGGTGCCGGTCACGTGCCAGCCATCGTTCGCCAGCCGGCGCGCGATACGCCTGGCGCTGTAACCGAGGCCGAAACAAAGAAGACGGCTCATTGCACTTGTGCTCCGTGCCACTCGGCGCGCACGTCGTGGTCGCCTTCACGTGCGAGATACCGGCGGCGGAGGCTGTCGTGAACATCATCGCCCGTCAGCTCGCGCATCGCCCATATGGCCATAGCGCGCACCAGCGGGGATGCATCGCCGAGCAGAGGCTCGATGTGGCGAAGCAGGCCGATGTCGCCGGAGTTCCCGGCAGCGATCAGCACGTTGCGCACGAACCGGTCGCGGCCGGTGCGCTTGATCGGCGTGCCGGCAAAGCGGACGCGGAACGTCGTGTCGTCGAGCTGCAGGAGTTCTGCCAGCGGCGGATTGTCGGTTTCGGCACGGGCAGCAAAGCGTGCCTCACGGGCGGTCTGCGCAAACTTGTTCCATGGGCATACGGCGAGGCAGTCATCGCAGCCGAACACGCGGTTGCCCATGGGGCGGCGGAACTCGGCGGGTATGTGGCCTTTGTGCTCGATGGAAAGGTAGGCGAGACAACGGCGCGCATCGAGCTGGTAGGGTGCGGGAAAGGCTGCGGTCGGACACACGTCGAGACAGCGCCGGCAGCTGCCGCAATGGTCCACTTCCGGCGGGTCGGGCGGCAGCTCGGCGGTGGTGAAAATGGCGCCGAGGAAGAGCCAGGTTCCATGCTGGCGCGACACCAGCATCGTGTTCTTGCCCTGCCAGCCGAGACCGGCTGCGGCGGCGAGGGGCTTTTCCATTACTGGCGCAGTATCGACGAAGACTTTCACGTCGGCACCGGCCTCGGATGCGAGGAAGCTTGCGAGCTGCTTCAGCTTGCCTTTCAGGATGTCGTGGTAGTCCTTGCCGCGTGCGTAAACGGAGATGACGCCGCGATCGGGCTCATCGAGCGCGAGCATGGGGTTTTCGTCAGGCGCGTAGCTCATGCCGAGCATGACGATGGCGCGAACGTCCGGCCAGAGCCGAGTGGGGCTGCCACGCCGTTCCGCGTTCGCTTCCATCCAGGCCATGTCGCCGTGGTGCCCGGCTTCGAGGAATGCCGCGAGCCGTTCGCCGGCGGGCCGCATGGCATCGGGCGTCGTGACGCGAACGGCATCGAAGCCGAGCGTCGCCGCCTGGCTGAAAAGTCTCTCCTTCAGGTGCTCAAGGTTCGTGCTCACAACGGGACCGTTAAAAATCGAGATCGGCGTAGTGGGGCGCTGGCAGTGTGCCCGGCACGCGGTCATTCAGCAGGCCGCGGAAGGCACGGCGCGATTTCAGGCGCGCATACCAAACCTTCGCTGCCGGATAATCCTCCCATGGCACATCGCCCAGGTAGTCGACCACCGACAGATGGGCAGCGGCTGCGAGATCGGCAAAGGAAAGCTCCTCGCCCGCCAGCCAGCGGCGCCGATCTGCCAGGTGGCAGATATAGCTCATATGGTAGCGCAGGTTCGCCTGAATGGCGCGCAGGGTCTCGACGTCCGGGGTCGCGACGGCCGTATGGAGGCGGGCGTAAACCCTTTCCTCCAGCAGCGCATGGGTCACCTCGCGGTTGAATTTGCCGTTGAACCAGTCGGCGAGGCGGCGGGTCTCGGCGCGCTGGGCGGGGTCGCCGGGAAAAAGCCGTAGACGCGGCGCCTCGGTTTCCTCGACTTCCTCCTCGACGGCTTCGCCATCCTGGCGCGGCTCGCTGCCCAGGGCCTTGGCCGGCGCCTCCCCCAGGTACTCGGAGATTGCATAGATGCCGCACAGGGGCGTTGCATCGTCGATCTGGAGTACGGGCAACTCGCCCGCCGGGTTGAGGGCGAGAAACTCTGGCCGCCATTCCCAGGACCGCTCTTCGACCAGCTCGGGCTCGATATCGAGCTCGGCGAGCGCGAGGCGAGCGGCGCGCGAAAAGGGGCAGAGCCGAAAGTGCGTCAGAGTGTGCATTGTTGAAGCGGCTGCCGTTTATCTAGGTTCTGTCGTGGCTCGCTGGTACGGGCAAGCATGTCATAAGACAATCGGTCCGTGTGGCGTGGAAGTGGCACCACACCCGCGCAAATACTGCTAATCCTCCCCGCCGCACAGAAAATCTCAAGCGCAGGATACGAGGGGCCGATGCCGATCTGGGAAGTGATCCTGCTCGGGTTGATCGAGGGTTTGACCGAGTTCCTTCCAGTTTCCTCCACCGGCCACCTTCTGCTCACCGAGCATTTCCTCGACATCTGCAATCCGGGCAAGAGCTTCGAGGTTCTCATCCAGCTGGGAGCGATCCTCGCCATCCTGAGCGTCTACTTCGCAAAGCTCACGCGGATCGCCGTGGCCGCGCCCCACGATCAGCGCTCGCGCCGCTTCATCATGAGCGTGCTGCTCGCCTTCCTGCCCGCGGCGGTGATCGGCGCGCTGGCGCACGACTTCATCAAAAGCGTGCTGTTCGAGACGCCGGTTTTGATCGCTTCCATGCTGATCATCGGCGGCATCGTATTGCTGATCGTCGACCGCATGCATTTCACCGTGCGCTACACGGACGCGATGGATTATCCACCCGCGCTGGCGTTCAAGATCGGCGTCATGCAATGTTTTGCGATGGTTCCGGGGGTTTCTCGCTCCGGCGCCACGATCGTCGGTGCGATGCTGCTGGGAACGGATAAGCGCTCGGCGGCGGAGTTCTCATTCTTCCTCGCCATGCCGACGATGGTGGGCGCCTTCGCCTTCGATCTCTACAAGAATTGGTCGGTCCTCAACGTCGGTGATGTGACCAACATCGTGGTGGGGTTCATCACCGCCTTCATTGCCGCGGTGTTCGTCGTGCGGCACCTGCTCGACTACGTGAGCCGGCATGGCTTTGCGCTGTTTGGCTGGTGGCGCATCGTCGTCGGGGTGATCGCGCTCGCCGCCATGTTGGCGACGGGTGATACCGCGGGCTGCCCTGTCGCACATTGATGGGCGGTCAATGCGCCGACGGGGTCCGGCGCTCGATCGGCTCGTTCTTGCGGAGATGAGGCGACCGTCAGCGCGCGGCTCGCTCGCCTCGCTTATTAGCTATCGCACCTGGCCATCACGCGGCTATCGACCGATGCGTTCGGCTTCAGGCAGCGTGCGAAGGCAGCGGGCGCGTGAGAGCCTGCCGCATGGTGGCCGCGTCGGGTGCCTTGCGCAGGGCGTCCAGCACCGTGGGCTCGCGCACGACGCGCGAGATGCTCGCCAGCGCCTTCAGATGATCGCCGCTGGCGTGGTCGGGGGCCAGCAGCAGGAAGATGAGGTCAACGGGCTGGCCGTCGTGGGAGTCGAACTCGATGGGATCATCGAGGCGCGCGAAGATGCACACGATATTGCGCAGCCCGGCGAGCTTCACGTGCGGGATGGCGATGCCGGAGCCCAGCCCGGTCGATCCCAGCCGTTCGCGCTGGAGCAGCGTGTTGAAGATCTCGCGGCGGTCGAGGCCGGTCTTTTCCGCAGCGATCGCCGCCAACTCTTCGAGGGCGTGCTTTTTGCCCGTCGCTTTGAGGGAGGCGATGATGCCGTCGGAAGCCAGCAGGTCACAGAGATCCATCGTCAAATCCCGTTCCAACTGTTGCGAAGCACCGGCTGCGGCGTCCATCCTGGAGCTGCAGTAAATCCGGCGGTTCCTACAATTCTAACTTTAATGCCCTTGCCGTGGGTGTCGCTCAACCGGATTCGGGCGGCGTTATCCCCTCGCGCCTCGCGCAACCTGTTCAGAGACCAAAAAAGCGGCACCTGCAAGGTCCTTTTCACTGGATGGAGGCATGGCGCTTTCTCCCTAACACTCAACTAAGTCTCCGGTTACAGGTCCCCGCGGGGCCTATACCGGTGATTTAGGCGTTGCCGGGTCCAAACTCCAATCCACTATCCGCCTTCCTGAGCCCGCCTGTGCAATTTAACGCTGCAAGATCGGGGCCATAGCTCCGAATATGCCCCAAGAGGCGCGGCTGTGATTGAGAAGAGTGCGGATCGAGGGCCGATATGCAAGGCGTCGTCGCTCCGCTTATGGAGCCCCTATAGAGCAGTCCTGGCAGGGGGACAAGGGCCGGGACCCAGGTCGCTCACAGCGTGACGATTTGCCGGGATAAGTTCCCGCGATTTAGGGATGCGCTACCCGTTCGGTCAGCCGTTTGTCGCGCCGGCGCTGCACCGAGGACGGAATGCGCATGGCCTCGCGATATTTGGCAACTGTGCGCCGCGCGATATCGATGCCGTCGTTTTTCAGGAGCTCGACGATCTTGTCGTCGGAGAGGATGCTCGCGGGGGCTTCGCCGTCGATCATCTGCTTGATGCGATGGCGGACCGCTTCGGAGGAATGGGATTCGCCACTGTCGTCGGCGGAGGCGATGGCCGAGGTGAAAAAATACTTCATCTCGAAGATGCCGCGCGGGGTGGCCATGTATTTGTTCGACGTGACGCGCGAGACCGTCGATTCATGCATCGATATGGCGTCCGCGACCGTGCGCAGGTTGAGCGGGCGCAGGTGCTGCACACCGTGCGTGAAGAAGCCGTCCTGCTGACGCACGATCTCCTCGGCAACGCGCAGGATCGTACGGGCGCGCTGGTCGAGACTTTTGACGAGCCAGTTCGCCGTCTGCAGGCATTCGAGCAGATAGTTGCGGTCTGCCGCCGATCCGGTCGCCTGCGAGACGGTCGCGAGATAGCTGCGGTTCACGAGCACCCGCGGCAGCGTGTCGGTGTTGAGCTCGATGATCCACGTGCCATCGGGGGCGGCGCGCACGAGTACGTCCGGCACGACGGCCTGCACCTGCTCGGAACCGAATTTGAGACCGGGCTTGGGGTTGAGCTTCTTGATCTCGGCAACGATCTCCAGAAGCTCGTCCATCTCGATGCCGACGGCCTTGCGCAGAGCCGGAAAGTTGTGGCCTGCAAGCAGATGCAGGTTGTCGAGGAAGCGGCTGACGATCGGATCGTAGCGGTTCTGATCCTTGAGCTGCAGCGCGAGGCATTCGGCGAGCGAGCGTGCGAAAACGCCCGGCGGGTCGAGCGTCTGGAGGCTCGCGAGCACGCGTTCGACCTGCTCCTGCGGCGCGCCGAGGCGCTCGGCAATCGTGTCGACCTCGGCGGGGAGGTACCCGGCCTCATCGACCATATCGACGAGGTACTGGCCGATGAGACGCTCGATCGGATCGCTCACCACCAAGGGCACCTGGGCGCTCAAGTGCTCGCGCAGCGTGGTTTCGCTTGAGAGGTAGGATTCGATATTGATGTCGTCGCCCGAGCCGGAGCCGCGCTGGCGGAGCGATGCCCATGCGGAAGCATCGCTGGCACCTGTGTGATCGGCGGGTGTGCTGTCGGGATAAACGTTCTCGTATTCGGTATCGAAGGTGCCCGCTGGATCCGCGACGGGCTTGTCCAGATCGACCCATTCACCGTCGGCTTCGGTCGAGGAAGCCGGCTCGTCGGCTTTGCCGTAATCGGCCTGATCGTTCTGGTCGGTGTCGCTGCGCGGGGAAGCATCCGCGCCCTCGTCGGCCTCGAGCAGCGGGTTCCGCTCGAGCTCGGTCTCGACGTACTGCGTCAGCTCCATGTTCGATAGCTGAAGCAAACGGATGGCCTGCTGCAGTTGGGGTGTCATCACCAACTGCTGGCCCTGTTTCAGCTCCAGCTTTGTCGAAAGCGCCATGCGCCCCGCCCGCGTTACTTTCTTCGTCTCTCCGCGTAATCAGCGCGAG
>DASRYA010000186.1:0-4708 GCA_035687305.1 Hyphomicrobium sp.
ACGTCGCGCCCGTAGGCCTCGATGGTTTTCTCCGCGTAGCCGCGCCCATGCTCGAGGTGCGCGAGCCACCCGGATACGGCCCGTTCGAGATCGGCGCCGAGCGGCAATTCCGGCGCGGCGTTGTCTTCCGTGATCGTATCCAAGCCGATGCCCGTTCGCGCCGCTGCCCTGCGAAAGCCACTACCCACACGCCGACGGTAGCCGATTCGATTGCCGCAACGGGTTAATCGGAATCGTCCGCGTCGGGCCGTGAGGGTGCTGCACGCAGGCGCGCTTCCAGCGCATCGATGCGGTCGAGCAATTGCAACGCCAGCGCAACGCCCGGAGTATTGATGCCGAGGTCGCTCTGCAGCCGGCGTGCCTTCTCGACGCGCACGATGGTGGTTGCCGAGAAACGCCATTGCGGTCCGGTGCGGCGGCGCGGCTCGATCACGCCTTCGTCGACGAGTTCCATCACCCACTCGGTACGGACACGGCAGGTGCGCGTCAGATCGGCGAGGGTGATTTCCTCCTCGTCGAGTACGATGACGGACGGCTTTTGCTGTTCTGGCATCGCTTAAACTCCCAGGCCGGCGCGCGGATTGAACGGCAACTCGCGCTCCATCTCTTTATAGAGCTCCTTGGCCTTTTCCGTATCTGCGGGCGGCAGCTCGATTTTCAAAACGGCGTGCATGTCGCCGGGCGGTTTGCCGGGTATGCCCTTGCCCTTGAGACGCATGGTTCGGCCTTTGGTGGACCCCGGAGGAATTTTCAGCATGACGGCACCTTCGGGTGTCGGCACTTTCACGCTGGCGCCGAGGGCTGCCTCCCAAGGCGCGACGGGCAGCTCGAGGTAGACGTCTTTGCCCTCGACGCGGAAATGCGGATCGGGCGCGAACGCCACCTCGAGATAAAGATCGCCGGGCTGGCCTTTGCCGATGCCGGGCGAGCCCTGACCTGCGAGGCGGATGTGCTGGCCTTCGCGGATGCCCTTCGGAATTGTCACGCTGAGCGTACGATTCTTGAGCGCAACGTGGCCGGCGTCGTCCAGCTCGGGCACGCGCAAGGTGATCTCGCGCTTGGCTCCGGTGAAGGCATCGCGCAGCGGAATGACGATCTTCGCGTGGTGGTCCTCGCCGGGGGCATGAAACTCGCGTCGCGCAAAGCCACCGGCGGCACCGCCGCGGGCGCCCCCTGCGCGGGCGCGACCGAACAGACCTTCGAAGAAATCGGAGAACTGTGAAGCGTCGGCGTCGGTATAGCCGCCGCCGGAAAATTCGAATCCGGCATCCCAGTTCGGCGGCGGGCGGAACTGCTGGCCCTGCTGCCAGTTGGCGCCGAGCTCATCGTAGGCGGCGCGCTTTTCGGGGTCTTTGAGGACCTCGTAGGCTTCGCCCGCGTCCTTGAACTTGGCCTCGGCGCCCGGTTCCTTATTCACGTCGGGATGGTATGTGCGCGCCAGCTTCCGGTAGGCGCGCTTGATGTCGTCCTGGCTGGCGCTGCGCTCAACGCCGAGGATCTTGTAGTAGTCCTTGTATTCCATGGGGCGGATGGTTCCCTCAACGCCGTGACGCCATGGGTAACATAGCGGCCGGCTCTCGATCCCCGGTTAATCTGTGGTATCGGCAAGAAATATTGTCGTCGGCGGACGCCGATCAATAGTCGCAGGCGTTCGGGCGCCCGTGCCTTCGGAGCGCCGCCCTCGACGCTTAAATTCCGAGTTCTTTTTCGCCGCGCACCGGCCAGGGGGTAATGTCGCGCTGATGCAAAGTCTGTTCGAGCCTATCGAGAGCGACGCCGGCGCCGTTAACGCAAGCGCCTCGGCGAAGGCGCCCGTGGTGCTCGCGGTCGCGCTCGACCAGACGTACGACTACCTCGTGCCTCCGGGCATAGACGTGGAGCCGGGCTCATTCGTGCTGGTGCCGTTCGGTCCGCAAAGCCGCATCGGCGTCGTATGGGACCGGGCGGTGGGCGATGAAGGCAAGCCCGTCGATCCGAAGAAGCTCAAGGCGGTGACCGCGCGGCTCGACGTGCCGCCGCTGCCGGAGATCACGCTGCGCTTTGCCGAATGGATCGCCAAATACACGCTGAGCCCGCTCGGCATGACGGTGCGGATGATGATGAGCGCGCGCGCTGCGTTCGAGCCGGTGAAACCCCGCTTCGGCGTTACGCTGGTGGAGGGCGCGCCCGATCCGGGGCGCATGACGCCCGCACGCAAGCGAGCGCTCGAGATTGCGCGAGATGGGGCGATCCGCGCGAAAGCAGCGCTGGCGCAGGCGGCGGAATGCTCCACGGCGGTCATCGACGGGCTCGTTGCATCGGGCAATCTCGTCGAGGTGGCGATACCGGAAAAGCGTCCGCCCATTCCCGATCCGCTTTACCGCGTGACCGAGTTCATTCCGGAGCAGGCGGCGGCGGTGCACGCGCTGCGGGCGGCGGTGGATGCGGGCAATTTCTCGACGACGCTGCTCGACGGCGTCACCGGCTCGGGGAAGACGGAAGTTTATTTCGAGGCGGTGGCGCGGGCGCTGGAGCACGGCAAACAGGCCGTCATCATGCTGCCGGAGATCGCGCTCACCGATCAGTTCATGCGCCGCTTCGAAGCGCGCTTCGGCTGCATGCCGGTCGAATGGCACTCGGCTCTGTCGGGGCCGGAGCGCGGACGGGTGTGGCGGCAGGCGGCAACCGGGGAAGCGCGCGTGGTGGTGGGCGCGCGCTCGGCGCTGTTCCTGCCTTTCAGCGACCTCGGCCTCATCATCGTCGATGAAGAGCACGATGCGGGCTACAAGCAGGATGACCGCGTGCACTACCAGGCGCGCGACATGGCGGTGGTGCGCGGCAATCTCGGCGGCTTTCCCGTGGTGCTGGCGTCGGCGACGCCGTCGATCGAGACGCACGTCAACGCACGCACCGGGCGCTATCGGCACGTGGTGCTGCCGGGGCGCTTTTCCGGCGCCTCGCTGCCCGACGTCACGGCGATCGATCTGCGGTGCGATCCGCCGGAGAAGGGCAAGTGGCTCGCGCCGCCGCTCGTCGATGCGGTGGCGCGCACGCTCGGCGACGGGCAGCAGACGCTGCTGTTCCTCAACCGGCGCGGATATGCGCCGCTCACGCTGTGCCGCTCGTGCGGGCATCGCATCGAATGTCCGCAATGCACCGCGTGGCTGGTGGAACATCGCTTCCGCGGGCGGCTGCATTGCCACCACTGCGGCTTTTCCATTCCGCTTCCCGAGAAGTGTCCGAAGTGCTCCGAGCCCGGCGCGCTGGTTGCGTGCGGGCCGGGTGTCGAGCGCGTCGCGGAGGAGGTGGCAGAGCGCTTCCCCGATGCGCGCGTGGCGCTGCTGTCGTCGGATCTCGTGCCCGGCCTCAGCGAGATGCGCGAGATCATCCGCGACATCGAGGCGGGCGGCATCGATATCGTCATCGGGACGCAGATGGTGGCGAAGGGCCACCACTTTCCCAACCTTGCGACGGTCGGCATCGTCGACGGCGATCTGGGCCTGGCGCAGGGCGCCGATCCGCGGGCGGGCGAGCGCACGTTCCAGCTCCTGCATCAGGTGACGGGGCGTGCAGGCCGGGCGCTGGCGGAGGGGCGCGGGTTCGTGCAGACGCATATGCCAGACCATCCGGTGATGGCGGCGATCATCGGCGGCGACCGCGAGGCGTTCCTGGTGCACGAGATCGCCAACCGGCGAAAGGGCCTGTTGCCACCGTTCGGGCGGCTCGTCGCGCTCGTCGTTGCCGCGCGCGACAAGGAGACGGCGCAGCTCATCGCGCGGGACATTGCGCATCGGGCGCCGCGCTCGGAAAAGATCGAAGTGCTCGGGCCCGCCGAGGCGCCGCTCGCGGTGATCCGCGGCCGTCATCGCTGGCGGCTGCTGGTCAAGGCGCCGCGCGAGATGGACGTGCAAGGTTACCTGCGCGCGTGGATGGCCGAGGTGCCGCCGATGAAGGGCGACGTGCGCGTCACCATCGACATCGACCCCTACAGTTTTCTTTGAGAGCGCCTCGGTGGGGGAGCCTTTCCCCATCCGGTGGGCGTTGTGCGCGCACCAGCTCGCGAACGATTAGAGCTCATTGCATCGAAGGAAGCCCATATGACCGACTGGAAGCCCGCGGGCTACAATTCCGCCTCGCCGTACCTCGTGGTGAACGGCGCGAGGGCGACGCTCGAATTTCTACGCAAGGCGTTCGGCGCTGAACCGCTGCGCGTGATCGAGCGGCCGGATGGCTCCCTGGTGCATGGCGAAGCGCGTATCGACGACACGGTCGTGATGCTGGCCGATGCCATCGAGGGCTGGGCGGCGGTACCGGCGCATGTGCACCTCTATGTGCCGGATGTCGATGCCGCTTACCGGCGTGCGCTCGCGGCGGGTGCCACATCCGTCATGGAGCCTGTGAAAAAGAGCGACCCAGACAAGCGCGGCGGGGTGAAGGATGCCGGCGGCACGACATGGTGGCTGGCAACCCAGGTCGGATAGGCGGCCGTCCAGAAAAGGGGCGTGTCAAGGCCGGCACAAGCACCGGCTGGTAGTGCCGAACGGTCGAAAGCAAAAAATGGGCGAAGACGATGAAAGTCGACGCGGGGGCGGTCCATCGGGCTGCCCAGCTACAAACCACTCCGGCGCGCACTTCCTCTTCCGATTTCGCCGCCATGGTGACCTCCGGCGCGGATGCCCAGACAGGCAGCAGTGGCGGCGTGCAACCCAACTTCACCGGCATGACGCGG
>DASRYA010000187.1:0-11576 GCA_035687305.1 Hyphomicrobium sp.
TAGATCCTAGCCTGCGCCGGGATGACGTTCATACCGCGAGCGCGCAAGCCTGCCGGAGCTGAGGGAGCCGATGGAAGCGCCGACGTTGGCGTCGAAACTTCAGGCGTTGCGGCCGGCGATCAGCCAATAGACGAAGCCGCCGGCAAAGCCCGCGGTGGCGAACACCTGCCAGACGAGCGCCTCGGGCGCGTCGATCGTTCCGCCCTGGCCATAACGGGCGAGCAGGGGAATGGCTGCGAGCGCTATTCCGCCGCCGACCACGTAGTAGGCAAAGGAGCGGATGCGGGCGACCTCGCCGACGACCACGATCAGCAGCGCGGGAATGAGCGTGATGCTCGCCGCCAGCATCAGCCCCTGGTCCATCACCGCGAAGACCGTCTCGACGTTCTCCTCGCCCATCGGATTGACGTGGAGGAACGCCGTTGCCCGCTCCAGACCGAGCGTCACCAGCACCGCGAGGGTGGCGAATGTCGCCATGATCAGCGCGAAGGGAATGACGATGAGGATGCGTCCAGCGGTCTTCCAGAACACGTTTGGTCAGGCCCCGCTGCCGCTCGTCGCCACGTCGGACAGCCCGCGGCGCTCGCTCGCGCGCTGCTTGACGCTCTCCGACTTGAGCTGCCCGCACGCGGCATAGATATCGCGCCCGCGCGGGGTGCGCACGGGGCTTGCGTAACCGGCGCGGTTCACCACCTCGGCGAAGCGCTCGATCTGGTCCCAGTCGGAACATTCATAGGGCGCGCCCGGCCAGGGGTTGAACGGAATAAGATTGATCTTGGCAGGAATGCCCGCGAGCAGGCGCACCAGCTCGCGCGCTTCGGCAAGGCTATCATTCACGCCCTTCAGCATCACGTATTCGAAGGTGATGCGCCGCGCGTTCGACAGCGCGGGATAGTTGCGGCACGCGTCGAGCAGCTCGGCGATGGGGTATTTGCGATTGATCGGCACCAGCTCGTCGCGCAGGTCGTCGCGCACGGCGTGCAGCGAGATCGCGAGCATGGTGCCGGTCTCCGCGCCCCAGCGGGCGATCTCCGGGACAACGCCGGAGGTCGAGAGCGTGATACGCCGCTTGGAAACCGAGAGAGCTTCGCCGTCCGCCGCGACCTCCATCGCCGCCTTCACGTTGTCGAAGTTGTAGAGCGGCTCGCCCATGCCCATGAGCACGATGTTGGTGATCTTGCGATCGGAGGCCGGCAGCAGGCGGCCATCGCCCGGCGGCTCAGCGCCCGGCCAATCGCCGATGCGGTCGCGCGCGAGCATGATCTGCCCGACGATCTCCTGGGCGGTGAGATTGCGTACCAGGCGCTGCGTGCCCGTATGGCAGAACGTGCAGTTGAGGGTGCAGCCGACCTGGCTCGAGATGCACAGCGTGCCGCGATCGGATTCGGGGATGTAGACGGTCTCGACCTCGGGCGGACGGCCGTCACGGCCTTGCGCGGGCAGGCGCAGCAGCCACTTGCGCGTGCCGTCGATCGAAACCTGCTCCGATACGATCTCGGGGCGGTCCAGCGTGAAGCGCCCGGCGAGGCTGCCGCGCAGGTCCTTGGCGACGTCGGTCATCGCATCGAAGCTCGACACGCCGCGCACGTAGAGCCAGCTATAGAGCTGGTTGACCCGCATCCGGAGCTGCTTTTCGGGAACGCCCGCATCGGCGAGCGCCACGCGCAATCCCTCGCGGCCGAGGCCAGCGAGCGAAGACTTGGTGGACGCTGGTGCCGCGGGCGGCGCAATGGCATCAGCGGACGGATCGAGTGCGAGGACCATGGTCATCCGGATCGGGAGAAGTTCGCCTCTATCTAGCGTTGCCCTCCGAATACGGCAAATCCCCAGGCCTTTCGGGCCTGGGGATCGGAGTTTCGAGGGAAAGAACCAGGCTGAGTGCGGGGCCAGCCCGCGTTGGCTTGGAGCAGGATCACTATTCGCGCAATGCCGCTCTGGTCTTTTGCTTAGACCGATGATTCACGCTTCGGACTGATAGGGGTCCGAAGCGATCATGGTCTTTTGCTTAGACCGATGATTCACGCTTCGGACTGATAGGGGTCCGAAGCGATCATGGTCTAGGCAGCCGGGACCCAACGGCCGGCGACGAAGCCGAAGGCAACCGCGTCAGGATGCAGCCGGGTGGACTGCAGCAGCTCGTGGGCTTCCTTCACATCCGCTTCGTCTAGGACAACCTGGGGGCGAGCTGCTTTGACCGTGTCGTGAAATCCGCTGAGCAAGATGACTCTCTTTCCGCGGACCTCGATCTTCGGGCATGCCATGCGTCACCTCCTTCGCAGGGGGATCAGCGATACGGAAAGGCGGTTCGGGGGGAGCTCGTGCTGCCGCAGCGGCAGTCCTCACAACCGATGCTGATCACCTACAACCGGCACTATACGTGTCTATCGGGTCACTGGAAATAACTTTCCATTGCATACGCGAAAGGAGAATGTTGACAAAATTGAAAGCGTTTCAGCTCAGCGAAACTCGGCAGGGCTCAATTGCCGAGCGGCATATTGAGCTGCAGGCGCCCGCGCCAGTTCTCCGGCCCGTTCGCGGCGCCGCTTTCAACGCCACCCGTCGCCTGCAGTGTGGAGCCATCTTTCACACCGAGCGCGACGCCCGCTTCCGCCTTCAGCTGCACGTCGGTCGGCCGCGTCGAGGATGCCGTCGGATTGAGCGCGCCGAATTCGTCGAAGCCGACGAACGCACCGACGGCGGCGCGCGGCTCGATGAACGTCGTGCTGTCGAGATTGAAGCGGCGCGAAACTTCGGGAAGCACCTCCACTTTGCCGGCGCCTGCTCCCTTCGTCCCGCCGGTCGCTCCGTCGCGGACGGCGTCCTCGATGTAAACGAGACCCACGCTCGGGGCGACTTTCCAGCCGCTATATTCGCGTGTTCCGGTGAGCTTGCCGCGCACGAGCCGCCGCGCGGTAAGGGTGTCGTCGATATCGCCACTGGATACGACGTTTGCCGTCTGACCCCAGGCGGCGCGGCCGTCGAACACCACGCCGGAGCCGAGCTTCATGCTCATATAGGGGCCGACCATCCAGCCCCGCGCGGCCATCGACGGCGCATCGTGCGCGAAGGTTTCCGTGCCGCGATCGAGCTGCGCCAGCGCGCCCATCATGATGTCCGGGGTGACCATCGAGCGCGTGCCGAGGTAGAGCACGCCGAGATTGCCGCCGGTCTCACCGGAGCTGAGGGACGAGGATGCAGCGTAGTTCTGCATGCGCCCTTCGAGCCAAAAATCGATGATGCCCGGCTCCACCTTCGTGCCCTGCGTGGCCGCGGCGATCTCGGACAGGCTCACCGAGAACTCGACGTTCTTGGCGCGGCCGTCGTCGCCCAGGTCCACTGTGCTCGAAAGCGGCTTATCGGGGTTGGCGATGGGCGTCGGCGCGCGGTCGATGCGAAGCCGGTCGGGCTCGCGTGCGCTCAACAGCGCCTTGCGCCGGTCGAGGAAGGCGGCGTTTGCATCCTGCGTGCGCTTCGAGGTGCAGCTCGCGGCGACGCTGGCCGACGCGCCCTGCGCGCCGACGAAGCGGAACGTATACGCGCCCGTCATCGGCGCCCTGAAGGTGGTGGACGAGCCGCTGGCATCCACGAGCGCCAAGGGGGCGCCTGCGCCATCCACGAGTGAAATCACCGCGCCGTGGGAGGAGAAGCCGATCATATCCTCGGCTTCGAGCATAACCTGCCGAACGATTGCGGGCGCACCGATGGCGAGGTCGACATCCACCGCGCCTCGGTTGATGGCGGCGCAACCGTCGGCGGCGTAGGCCGGGGCGGCCGCCACGCCTGCCAGCGCGCAGGCGATCCCCGCAGCACTTGCGATGCTTGGCACGGCCCGCAACGAACCGCGCATCCGGCTTTGCATAATCATTCCCCGCTTTACGCACCCAACGCGACTTGCCCCGTTGCTGGCCGCGAAAATCGACCGAAGTAAGGTCGCACCGTCAATATCTTAGCTGCCCTACCGAGACTGCATGACAGGCGATCGCGGCTGCGGTGCAGGGATCATCTATCCATGATTTGCCGCGTTTCGACCACACGCTCCCGGATTGCATCCGAGGACCGGTCGCTGGCGCTTCCGGCTAGGCGCGTCTTCCGGCGCAAAGATCCGACGCGCTCGCGTCTATCAACTCGGTATGGCTGCAGGGGAGCACCGCGGGGTCGATACCCACGGACCGGCTCTGCCTCCATTTCGACGCCGCCGCACCTTGAGGCGGCCACGCCGGTTGGCTTTCGTGGCCGTGCACGCTCTAGGTTTTCATTGGCCGCATTTTCTCACGGCGAACCGGCGTCAACTGCGCCGGGAAATGGTCCAGGATCCGGTTGGGGCGCGTTCGCTGTCATGCTAGATCAACTCTCAATGTTGTGTGGGGGAGACGCTTTCCGATGTCCTTGCCGAAAAAATTCTACGTTGCAGCCGCCTGTGGTCTCGCCGCCATCGCCGGTGTACACGCCGCCGCCGCGGCGGAGTTCACCTACAATGAGAAGACCAATGCGGACCTCGCCAAGAAGCTCAAGATCCCCGTTTACTTCGCCGTGCCGGCCAGCGCGCGCGCACCGCTGTCGAAGGACATCAAGACCACCGACAAGCTTTACGACTTCAAGCATCCCGATGCGCTGAAAGCGAAAGGCGACGTCGGCCTGCGCCTGGTCGTTGCGAAGCGCCCCGGCCTCGCCAAGCGCCTCGGCCAAAGCGGCCTCGTGCAGACGGGCGATATCCTTTTGACGTTCCGCACCGAGTGGGGCGGCGCCGGCGCCTATCCCAACATCCAGATGGGCATCAGCCACACGGGCTTCGCCTACGTCGACAACACCGGGACGGTGCGCAATCTCGACAATCCGCTGGATGGTGAATATGTCGGGCGCGGCGATCTCACCAGCGAGCACTATCGCACGCTGAACTTCCTGCACGTGATCCGCCCGCGCAACCTCACCGCCGCGCAGAAGACCAATCTCTACGCCTGGGCGAAGCGGCTCAACGACAACCAGAAGAAGATCTATCCGAGCCAGATCAGCTTCAACCAGGATTACAACGCGCCGAAATATAAACCCGGCGCCGGTCTCGGCTTCGTCAAACAGTTCGGCCAGATCGCGCTCGGCCAGGGCAACTCGCAGAGCAAGCCGCTCGACATGTATTGCTCGGAGTTCGTCTGGTCGCTGCTGTCGCTGCGCAATTGCGATCCGGAGAAAACCGCCGGCGACTTCAAGGGCAGCCGCGTTCCCTCCTGCGTGAAGGAGGTGATGGAGCCGATGAAGGCCACGGGCAACATCCTGCCGCTGAAAGGCCGCAACGGCTACTCCGGCCTTGCCGACGGACCGCTGCTCGTCGTCGACCAGCTCGAGCTTCCGGAGAACGAGCGCCGCGCGCTCATCGACGGCATCTTCAAGGAAAACCCGAGCGGGCTCGCAAAGATGTCGGTCGGCCACCGCCAGGTTGCGGAGGAGATGCAGCCGCGGTTCGAGAACCTCAAAACCTACTACGTCGGCATGACGGGCCGCATGTGGCAGAACTGGCGCGCGCGCCTCATCGGCACGGGCTTCAACTGGGCAGGTATCGCCGAGAACTATTCGCCGACCTCCTACCTCGTGAACACGCTGCTGCCCGCGAACAACAACAACCGCACGATGGACTACGTGGCGACGATCGTCATCGAGTAGCGGCGGCGAACGGAGACGGCGTCATTATGGACATCGACCGGCGGCAGTTTGCGCTCGGCGCGCTGGCTGCTTCCTGCGCGCTGACGCATCCGGCTGCCGGGGAAGGACGCAAACCCGTCTACGTCGGGGACATGCACGCGCACCTGTTCTTCTTCGGCATGGGCGCCTCGCCGGAGAAACAGCCGCTCGGACCCACGATGGCGGCGGGCAACGCGACGCTCGTCGCGTGGTCGCTCGTCGGCGACGTTCCATGGCTCCGCATCACGCCGAAGGGCATCAAGCAGAAAGGTCTGCCGAAGCGCGGCGAAGCCATCGCGTGGTTCGAGGACGATATCGGGCGGATCAAACGGCATCTCGCCGAGCAGAACCTCAAGCTCGCGCTGACGCCGGACGATGTGGATCGCGCACTCGCGGGGGACCCACACGTCGTCTTGACGGTGGAGGGCGCGACCCTCATCGAGGACGATCCTGCCCCGCTCGAGCGCGCCTACGAGCTCGGCGTGCGCAGCGTGCAGCTCGTGCACTACATCGAGAATGCGCTCGGCGATTTCCAGACCGAGCGGCCGCAGCATGGCGGTCTCACCGAGCTGGGACTGAGGGTCGTCGCCGAATGCAACCGCCTCGGCATCCTCGTCGATCTTGCGCACTGCACCGATGTAGCTACCCGGCAAGCGCTCGAAGCTACGACGCAGCCCGTCATCTGGTCTCACTCCTCGGTGACACGCACGCGCCAGCCGAACTGGAAAATGCCCGTGTGGCAGGCGCGCCAGATCACGCTCGAAACGGCGAAGATGATCGCGACCAAGGGCGGCGTCGTCGGGCTGTGGCCGATGCGTTCCGATGTCGGCCCGTCGCCGGAATCCTACGCGGAGCGGCTTTGGGAATTGGGCGAGTGGCTGGGTGTCGACCACGCGGGGATCGGTACCGACATGAACGCGATCTCACGGCCGGCGATCGGCAGCTACGCAGACGTGCAGAAGGTGATCCGTTCGTGGCAGCGCGCGGGCTTCGACGATGCCAGCATCGACAAGCTCGCGATCGGCAACTTTGCGCGCGTGCTGAAACAGGCGATGGCCGCGCGGCAAGCCTGAATTCACTAGGTCTGAAAAGGTGCAGCGAAGGGACGGCGCAGCGACGCCGCCCCTTCTTTGTCTGATCAGAACTTCACCGTAACGCCGGCATTGAAGGAACGGCCCTCGCCTGCAACAGCGCCGATACGGCCAACCTGGCCGCCGGCCTTGTAGCCAGCCCAGTCGACGCCACCGAGCGGCGGGTAATAGAGCTGATCGAACACGTTATCGACGCCGACGTCGAAGCGCATGTTCTCCCACTGGTAGCCGGTGCGCAGGTTGAGGATGGCATAGCCGGGGGTCTGCGGCTCATTGCGCAACTCGTTGATCTCCGACTTGCGGCTCACAGCGACGAGTTCGGCAACGCTCGACCAGTTGCCAAGGCGATGTTGCAGGGCCACGCGGGCGTTGAACGGCATCATGTGATAGAGGTTGTCGCCGGTGTCGAGGTTCTCGCCGTTGACGTAACCGAGCACGCCCGACACCTCGAAGCGGCCATCCTCCTTGCTCTCCCACAACAGCGCCGAGCCCGACACGTTGACACCGTAGAGGCGAGCATCGTGGTTTGCGAAGCGCAGAGTGACGAAGTTGGGGTTCGACAGCGTGGAGACGTAATCGGCGTCGATGTAGTCCTCGACGTAGGTGTAGTAAGGCGTGACATGAAGCATCCAGTCGCGATGCGCCTTGTCGTGCCAGCCGGCGGTGAAGCTGAGCGTATGGCCCACCTCTGGGTCGAGATCGGGGTTGCCGATGTAGCCGTTGCCGTCGCCGTACCAGCCGATCATGGTGGTGGCCATGCTGCCGACGCCCCAGGCATAGCGCTCATAGAGGTTCGGCGAGCGCGTCTTGCGCGCATAGCCAAACTCATAGATCTCGTTCGCCGACGGCTCGTAGCGCGCAAGAGCGGTGATGTCGAAGTTAACGTCAGTGCGCGCGCGGTCCTTGCCGTTAAACGCTACGGCGGCGGCTGCGTCCGGGTTGGGCATCATGCACATCATGCCCATCATCATCAGGCAATTCGCGGTGCTGTAGGGCTGGACGTTACCGGTGTCCATCCAGACGACGTCATTGCGCGCGCCGAGCATGGTAGTCCACGAACGGTCCCAGCGATGCTCCCACTCGACGAATGTTCCGAGCCGGTCGCGGCGGCCATTGTTGATGTTCTCGTATGTGTCCGGGCCCATCATCATCTTGCCGGCTACGGGCGGCCACCAGTCGTCGAGGCCTTGGTGATGGAACTCATTGCCAATGCGCACGAGGTCGACGCCGGATATCGGAATCTCCGCTTTAACCGAGTAGCCGGCATCGGTGCCCTTGGTGAGCATTGGCATGTTGCCTGGCTGCTTGTCCTCGAGGATATCCATCGCGTGGCTGGTGTGGTGATAGAAGGCGCGGGCGTCGAGCAGGCCCCAATCGAAACGGCCGACATAGCGCGCGTTGAGCATCCATGCCTCGTTGTCGACCATGTCCATGCGCTGGTTGACGAAACCCTGATAGGGGATTGTCGCATAGGTGCCCTGGACGACGAGGAGGTTGTCGGCGTCCTTGGCGCCGAAAGTGAGCGAGTGGTTTGCCGCCTCGTACAGGGTGGAGAGAACCTTTGCGCCGTCGTCGCCACGCTCGTAGTCATCGGCCTTCGTCCAGGCACCGGCATAGCCAAGGCTGATGTTGCGCGTCGCGGCATTGGCCGTCGCTGCCACGCCAACCTTGTCGCCGTTGCTGCGATAGAATGTCGACAGGCTGCCTGACGTCTTTACACCATCGCCGGTCGCGAATTCCGGGATGGCGGATTCAACGACGATTGTTCCGCCAAGGCTATCGCCGCCCTTGCTGACCGGCGTGACGCCGGCGATCACCTCAGCCGCCACGATCTGCGAAGGATCGATGTACGACAGCGGCGGGTTCATATGATTGGAGCAGGCCGAGGATACGACCATGCCGTTGAGCAGCACCTTGACGCGGTCGTCGTTGAGACCGTTTAGCACCGGCAGGCTGGAAATGCCGCCCGCCGAGAAGATACTAGCGCCGGGTGCGCGGCTCATGACCTGGGCAGTGTCACTGGATGAGGGTACCTGAGACTGGATGGTCGACCGGTTCATCCGCGTCGCGTTGACCGGCACGGCCATGCCGGAATTGCCGACACCAACCTCGGCTGGGCCGTGGCCCATGGCGGCGTGGTCATCCTCACCCGCGGAGGCGGCGGTGCTCGTTGACGGCTGCGCCGATTTCTTCTTCGCCGTCTTCTTGGCCTTTTTTGGCAACGGCACCTGCTCGACCACGACAGGTGGCAGTGATGTCACGGTCTCCTGCGCGGATGCCTTCCCACCAACTGTTGCAACGATTGCGATCACGCTCGCGCAAGCGAGCGGCGCGCCACAGCTCCGATACATGAATGTTACTCCACAAGACCCTACTTCGGCGCGCGCGCTTCAATTGGCGCTGCGACGCTGCATGCAAGAGGCGTGGCGAGGGCATGCCCGCAGCTCACGCAGCGAGCAGACAGCCATCTTGATCCACGCAATCAGGCTTGTGCAGGTGGTCCGCGGCTTCTTGCTGGGACGGTGGTTGCGCCCGCGACATCCTCATACAGAGCGAGCGCGATCGGCGCACGGATGACGGTCGGCGGCGCAACGATGGACGGCGCCGGCGCCAGTGCGAGCTGGAATGCCGCCAAGCCCTTGCAGATCGGGCAGCTTGAGGCAGGTGCATGCGGCTTCGATGTGCCCGCCGCATTGTCGCCGTCGGTGCTGCAGAGCGTCTGCGCAGCAAAGCCGTAGTCGGCTACGAAAAGCTGGTGTTCAAATTGCGAAGTGAGATGCAGGGGAAGGAGAAGCGCGTAGAAGGCCAAGCCCAGAAGCGCCAAAGCTCCGGCTACTCGGTTACGCGCGCACTGAACTCTACTTCCCATGCCGCCAACTTACCGACCGAGCTGTATGCCGTTCAAGCGGAAGTGCGTTGAAGCGCGCGGAAGCTATGGACGGATGTGTCGGTTGGAGCACAAGTCACTGCGCAACATCAGAGAATGAACTTCGACAGGTCGGCGTTCTTGGCGAGGTCGCCGATGCGCGAATTCACGTAGGCCGCATCGATCACCACCGACTGGCCGCTGCGGTCGGACGCATCGAACGAGATCTCGTCCAGCACACGCTCCATCACCGTCTGCAGCCGCCGCGCGCCGATATTCTCGACCGTGGAGTTCACCTGCACCGCCGCGTCCGCCAGCGCATCGATGCCGTCGTCGGTGAAGCTGATCGTCAGATTTTCCGTCGCCATCAGCGCAACGTACTGCTTGATGAGGCTGGCCTGCGGCTCGGTGAGGATGCGCCGCATGTCCTCGCGCGTCAGCGCGTTCAGCTCCACGCGGATGGGCAGGCGGCCCTGCAGCTCCGGCAGCAGGTCGGAAGGCTTTGCGACGTGGAACGCGCCTGAGGCGATGAACAGCACGTGGTCCGTCTTCACCGGTCCGTACTTGGTGGAAATCGTCGTGCCCTCGATGAGCGGAAGAAGATCGCGCTGCACGCCTTCGCGCGAGACATCGCCGCCAACACGTCCGGCGTCGGCGCGCGAGCAGATCTTGTCGATCTCGTCGAGGAACACGATGCCGTTGTTCTCGACCGCGGCGATGGCTTCCGACGTAATCTGATCGCTGTCGATCAGCTTGTCGCTCTCCTCGGCGATCAGCACGTCGTAGCTGTCGGACACCGTCACCTTGCGCGGCTTGGTGCGCTGGCCGAACGCCTTGCCCAGCATGTCGCCGATGTTGATGGCACCGATCGATGCGCCCGGCGCACCGGGGATGTCGAACATCGGCAAACCGCCGGCGGGAGAATCGGCGACCTGAATCTCGATCTCCTTGTCGTTCAACTCGCCCGTCCGCAGCTTCTTGCGGAAGCTTTCGCGCGTTGCGGGCGAGGATGCCGGGCCGACGAGCGCATCGAGCACCCGCTCCTCGGCGTTCTTCTCCGCGCGCGCCCGCACCTCCTTGCGCTTTCCATCCTTCGCGAGCGCGATCGCCACCTCGACGAGGTCGCGGATGATGCTGTCGACGTCGCGGCCGACGTAGCCGACCTCGGTGAACTTCGTCGCCTCGATCTTGATGAAGGGCGCGCCCGCCAGCTTGGCGAGGCGGCGGGAGATCTCGGTCTTGCCGACGCCGGTCGGCCCGATCATGAGGATGTTCTTCGGCAGAACCTCCTCCTTCAACTCGCCGGTGAGCTGCTGGCGGCGCCAGCGGTTGCGCAGTGCGATTGCGACGGCGCGCTTGGCGTCGGCCTGGCCGACGATGTAGCGGTCGAGCTCGGAAACGATTTCGCGGGGAGAGAAGTTGGTCATTGCGTATCCTGCGGGAGCGCGCGCGATGGCGCCGAGGGGTATATGGCGTCCGCCTGCCGGTTCAGGAAGCGGGTGGGACGAGGCGCCTGATGCGGCCCAGCGGGAGCCGGGCGAGGGCCGCGCGGCGCAGGCCGCGCCATTGGACGGAAAGCAGCAGCACGAGGGCCGCGAGGCCGAGCAGGGTCAACGAAACGGAAATATCCTTGGCGATGCTTTCGGACAGCAGGTAGCCGATGGCGAGGCCCGCATAGGAGAGCGCCGAGACGAGCAGCGCGCGGCGATCCAGCACCAGCGCCACCAGCCCGAAGGCTGCGAAGACCGCGAGAATCCCAACGGCCTGGCCGACACCGAGCGCGCCTTCGGGCCCGAAGAACAGCGCGCCGATGGCATTGACGATCATCGGCGCCGCGAGCAGGTGCAGCCAGAACGCGACGTCCGACCTGCGCGTCGTGCGGAGCGGATCGGTGGCGTCGATCCGCACGGCCAGCACGAAAATCAGACCGCCGAAGAAGGCCCACAGGA
>DASRYA010000188.1:0-7458 GCA_035687305.1 Hyphomicrobium sp.
CCGACAATGGGCATCGCGGAGTTGCACCATGAGCTTGACTGATCGCGCGGCGGCGGCGCGGCCTCACACCTCGGGCCGGATGGGCCGTGGCGGACCGGCCGCCGGGCGGGACGATCTGCGCATCTTTCTCGTGGCTGGCGAACATTCCGGCGATGCGCTCGGCGGCAAGCTGATGACGGCGCTCACGGCGCTGTGCAAAGGCCGCATCCATTATCTCGGTGTCGGAGGCGAGCAGATGGAGCACGCGGGACTTGCTTCGCAGTTTCCGCTGTCGGACGTCGCCGTGATGGGGCCGCTGTCGATCCTGCCGCGCCTGCCGCGCATTCTCTCGCGGGTCTACCGCACCGTCGATGCCGCCGTCGCCGCCGAGCCGGACGCCGTCGTTATCATCGATGCGCCGGAGTTCACGCACCCGATTGCAAAACGTATCCGCAAGCGCGCCCCGTCGATCCCGATCATCGATTACGTGTCGCCGAGCGTATGGGCGTGGCGGCCTGGCCGCGCGCGCAAAATGCGTCCCTATGTCGATCACGTGATGGGATTGCTGCCCTTCGAACCGGCAGCACACGCGCGCCTCGGCGGCCCGCCATGCACCTATGTCGGCCATCCGCTGATCGAGAAGCTCGACTGGATGCAGGATCTCGACGCGTCCGAGCTTGCACGCCGCCTGCAACTCGACCCCGCGCGCCCGGTGCTCGTTGTGCTCCCGGGCAGCCGGACGTCGGAGGTATCGCGGCTGATGCAGCCGTTCGGCGCGGCGATCGAGCTTCTGCGGGCTCGCCGGCTCTATCCGCAGGTGATCATCCCTGCCGTGGCGCATGTGCGCAGGATGGTCGAGGAGGGCATGGGCTCATGGAGCGAGAAGGCGCACATCGTCGGGGGCGACGACGATAAATTCCGCGCGTTCAAGCTGGCCCATGCGGCGCTTGCCGCGTCGGGGACCGTGACGCTGGAGCTGGCGCTCGCCGGCACGCCGATGGTCGTCGGCTACAAGGTCGACGCGGTCGCCGCGCGTCTTCGCTTCCTGCTCAAGGTACCCTCGGTGGTGCTTGCCAATCTGGTGCTGGAGGAAAACGCATTCCCCGAATATCTGCAGGAGGAATGCACGCCGGAAAATCTCGCAAACGCCCTCGAGCCGCTGCTGCGCGATACACCCGAGAGCCGCGCACAGCTTGCCGCCCTCGCGCGGGTTCCGCACCGCATGCAGCTTGAGCATGGAACGCCGAGCGATGCAGCGGCGGAGATCGTCCTCGATTATGCAACGCGCGGCCGGCGCATGGATTGAGCACGCAGGCTATCCGTCAAGCGCAGCTAGTGCGAGCTGGGCGATGGCGAGGTCTATCTCGGCGCCCTGTTGCTCTCCGTCGCCGAGGAACCAGGCGGCCGACAGTCCGCTCCAGGCAATGATCCATTGCACCATGCGCTCGCGTTCGATGCGTGCAGTCTCCGTAACGATGGAGAGCCGCCGCGCGAAACGGTCGGGTCGCGTGGCAACGGGAGTCGTCGGCGCGTCGAGATCGGGATTGGAGAATATGTTGGCGTAGTCGAAGCCGCGCTCGCCCAGGACGCCCACGGCGTCGATCGCCAGCCATCCGCGGGAGCCGAAGTCGAGGATGTTGCCGTGGTGCAGGTCGCCGTGCAGTGGAATTGGTGCTTCCGGATGGACCAGCAGAAACCGTGCCGTCTCGGCGCAACGTCGCATCGTGCCGCCATAGCGGTCGGAAGCAGGCCACAACGCAGAAAAGCGAACGTCGAGCGGCTCGAGATCGCGCGGTGGCGGCGCTGAACGCGGCGCGTGCAGTTTTAGCGCCGTATCGCAGAGGATGCCGCACGCCGCATCATCCTCCCCGTTGCGCGCCATGGTCGCGAGGCAACGCATTCCTTCGGCGCGCTCCATGAGCAATGCGCCATCGTCGTGCTCCAGCACGCGGGCAGCGCCGCTGCCGTCCCACCACCGCATGAGAGCGGTGCCGCTACGCTCCTCCTCCGGCGTCGACACGCGCAGCATTGCCGCCTGGCCGCGGTAGCGCACGGGGAGCAGCCGGCTCGAGCGGCGCGCGATCGGCGTGCCTTCGGCGACGAGGTTCCAACGCTCGAGGTAGGGCGCGAAGACTCTCACACGCGGGCTCCGCAAACGGGAGCGGCCGGCGGATTGTTCCGCCGGCCGGTCGCAGTGTCCGAACGTCTTATTGATCTATGCAAGGGATCGTCCGCTGACCGCCCGCTCAGCTCCGTTCGCTGATCGGCACGTAGGCGCGCTCCGGCTCGCCCATGTAGAGCTGGCGCGGACGGCCGATGCGCTGCTCCGGATCCTCGATCATTTCCTTCCACTGCGCGATCCAGCCGACGGTGCGGGCGATGGCGAACAGCACCGTGAACATCGACACGGGGAAGCCGAGCGCGCGCAACGTGATGCCGGAGTAGAAGTCGATATTGGGATAGAGCTTCTTCTCGATGAAGTAATCGTCCTGCAGCGCAATGCGCTCCAACTCCAACGCCACCTTCAGCAGGGGATCGTTGCGGATGCCGAGCGCGTCCAGGACCTCGTGGCAGGTCTTCTGCATCACCTTCGCGCGCGGATCGTAGTTCTTGTAGACGCGGTGACCGAAGCCCATCAGGCGGAAACCCGAGTTCTTGTCCTTGGCCTTGGCGATGAACTCGGGGATGCGGTCGACGCTACCGATCTCGGTGAGCATGTTGAGCGCCGCTTCGTTGGCGCCGCCATGTGCGGGTCCCCACAGGCAGGCGATGCCTGCGGCGATGCACGCGAACGGGTTGGCGCCCGAGGAGCCCGCGAGGCGCACCGTGGACGTCGAAGCGTTCTGCTCGTGGTCGGCGTGCAGGATGAAAATGCGATCGAGCGCGCGCGTCAGCACCGGATTGGCCACATACGGCTCGCACGGAATGGCGAAGCACATCTGCAGGAAGTTGGTGGTGAAGTCGAGGTCGTTGCGCGGATAGATGAAGGGCTGGCCGATCGAATACTTGTAGGCCATCGACGCGATCGTCGGCATCTTGCCGATCATGCGATGGGAAGCGATTGCACGCTGCATCGGATCGTTGATGTCGGTGGAGTCGTGGTAGAACGACGACAGCGCGCCGACCGTGCCCACCATGACCGCCATCGGATGTGCGTCGCGCCGGAAGCCGGTGAAGAAGCGCGTCATCTGCTCGTGCAGCATCGTGTGCCGCATGATGGTGGTGCGGAAGCCATCGTACTGCTCTTTGGTCGGCAGCTCGCCGTGCAGCAGCAGATAGCAGACCTCCAGGAAGGTCGACTGTTCGGCGAGCTGATCGATCGGATAGCCCCGATAGAGCAGCACGCCGGCATCGCCGTCGATGTAGGTGATGCGCGACATGCAGTTGGCTGTCGAGGTGAAGCCGGGATCGTACGTGAAGCAACCGGTGTCGCGATAAAGCTTGCCGACGTCGATGACGTCCGGCCCGAACGTGCCGCTTCGTACGGGCAACTTCGTCGATTTGTTCCCGAGCGTCAGTTCGGCTGCGACTTCGTCGGCGGGCCCTTTGTCGTGAACATTCATGGCGGAGTTTCCTGTAGTACCGGCAGTGAAAAGTTTGCGGTCGGCCGCGCGCTCTGACGAATTCTGGTCAGTAGTCCCCTGACATACGCTGCGGCCGGTTCGACTTTGGCAGCGGCTGCTGCCCTTCCCCACGCTACGCCTTATTACATTACTTTTGCAGCGCAACATACATTGCCGCGAGACCGGTTTGGGCGCAATGCTATTTGCAAAATTTGCGTTTCAGCCCTTGCCGATGCGAGTTTCTGCGTAGGCTGCATATTCCAGCGTAACCTGAGTGAACGGCGATCTCCGCCCCTGGTTCCGCATTGCGGGATGGAATTAAGCAGATTTTTCCATCGGCTCGTGCGACGGCGCCGAGCCGCGGTAAGCGCGACCGGTCGGAATAGGCTGACGTTCGTCACGCCGAAGGGGTACGGCGAAAGCAGGCGGTCGTCAGGACGGCCCGCCGCCTTTCTGTCACGTGGGGCGCTATGCGCCCGCGCCATGACTTTCAGGCGCCCACGGCATCGCGGATCCGCGGCAGCGCTTCATCCCGTCCCAGCACGGCAAGAACGTCGAAGACAGGCGGCGACACGGCCTTGCCCGTCAGCGCCGCGCGCAGCGGCTGGGCGACTTTGCCGAGCTTCGAGCCGGTTGCCTCCGCATAGCCGCGTACGATTTCCTCCAGAGCCGCGGCCGACCAGCGGGGTGCTTCCTCGAGGCGCGGCAGCAACTCGGAGAGATGGCGCTTGCCATCCGCGTCGAGGAGTTTTTGCGCCTTCTCATCGAGCGGCAGCGGCCGGTCGGCGAAGAGGAACGCTGCGCCGTGGATCAGCTCGATGAGTGTCTTCGCGCGCTCTTTCAGTCCAGGCATGGCGATGAGAAGCTTGGCGCGCATGTTGGCATCGAGGCGCTCGGCGATAGCGTTCCCTTCGGGAATATAAGGGAGCAAATCCTCGATGCGCTGCAGCAGCTCCTGATCCGACGCGTTGCGGATATAATGGCCGTTGAGATCTTCCAGCTTGGCAAAATCGAAGCGGGCCGCCGAACGGTTGATGTCTTTGAGGTCGAACCAGTCGAGCATCTGCGAGGTCGACATGATCTCGTCGTTGCCGTGGCTCCAGCCGAGGCGCACGAGATAGTTCCGCAGCGCGGCGGGCAGGTAGCCCATCTCCTTGTAAGCCTCGACGCCGAGCGCGCCGTGGCGCTTTGAAAGCTTGGCGCCATCGGGTCCGTGGATCAGCGGCACGTGCGCGAACCTCGGCACTTCCCAGCCCATCGCCTCGTAGATCTGCGTCTGGCGCGCGGCGTTCGTCAGATGATCGACGCCGCGGATGACGTGCGTGATGTGCATGTCGTGATCGTCGACGACGACGGCGAGATTATACGTCGGGTTGCCGTCGGAGCGCAGAATGATGAGGTCGTCCAGCTCCTTGTTGGCGAAGACGACGCGGCCCTGCACGAGATCGTCGACAACGGTCTCGCCCTCGCGCGGGGCCTTGAGACGGATCGCGTAGGGTGCATCCGCGGGCGCCTCGGCGGGATTGCGGTCGCGCCAAGGGGAGCGGATCGTCAGCGGGCGCTTTTCGGCCTGCGCTTCCTCGCGCATGCGGTCGAGCTCGGCGGGCGTCAGCCAGCAGCGGTAGGCGTGGCCGTTGGCCAGCAGCTCTTCCGCCACCTGGCGGTGCCGCTGGGCGCGGGCGAACTGGGAGACGGCGTCTTCGTCCCACTCCAGCTCCAGCCATTTCAGGCCATCGAGAATGGCGGAAACGGCGGCGGGATTGTTGCGCTCGCGATCCGTATCCTCGATGCGCAGCAGCATCTTGCCGCCGCGGCCGCGGGCATAGAGCCAGTTGAACAGGGCCGTTCGGGCGCCGCCGATATGGAGGTATCCGGTGGGGGATGGGGCAAAGCGCACGATCGGCGCCCGCGCGCTGCGTGTCGTCTCGGTCATCTTTTTATCGATTGCCGTTGGGATGCGGGGTGCTTCTAAGCGATGTAGCATGCTTGGACGGAGCGGGTAAGGGGCGCTGGGGAAGTTGTGATGCAGATGGTGGCCAGCGCGGAAGGCGGCGGCGTAGCCGCCGCGGTTCTGCGCCGGCTCGAGGCGGAGCAGGAGCGCTGGTTCTACTGGCTGCCGGTGCTGATCGGCTGCGGTATCGGGCTCTATTTCGCGCTGCCTTCTGAGCCCCACACAGTCGCAGCGGTGGCACCTTTCGCTGCCATGCTTGCCTGGCGGGCTGCCGTCGGCAGGCCCAACTCCATTCTTGCCGGGATATTGATCGCCGCCTCCCTGGCCGTGACGCTGGGCTTTGCACTCGCAAAGCTGCGCGTCGAGTTCGTGCGCGCGCCGGTTCTCACCAAGCAGCTCAGTGCCGCCGACGTGCGCGGATGGGTCGAGCTGGTGGAGCCGCGCGCGCAGCGCGGCCAGCGGCTGACGCTGCGCGTGGCTTCGATCGGCGCGCTCGCCACCGATGCAACGCCCGCGCGTGTCCGCATCACGACCGTGCGTGCCGTGCCCGATCTTGCGCCCGGATCCTTCGTGCGGCTGCGCGCGACACTCATGCCACCGTCGGCGCCCGCTCTTCCTGGCGACTATGACTTCGGCCGTCAGGCCTGGTTCCGCAGCCTTGGTGCGGTGGGCTACTCGCTGTCCCGTCCGCAGATCGAGGAAACCGCCCAGGCGCTGCCGCCGCTCGATCTGAGACTGTGGTCGCGGGTGGAGCGCGTGCGCCAGGAGATCGGCGCGCGGATAGCTGCCGCGCTCCCCGGCGAGCGGGGCGCCATCGCCACGGCCTTGATCACCGGCGAGCGCGGCGGCATTTCCGAGGCGACGAACAATGCGTTCCGCGATTCCGGCATCGTCCATATCCTGTCGATCTCCGGTCTCCACATGGCGATTATGGCGGGTGCCGTGTTCTTCAGCGTGCGCTTCCTGCTCGCGCTCTTTCCTCAAATCGCGCTGCGTTATCCGATCAAGAAATGGGCTGCCGTTGCGGCGATGGTCGGGGCGCTCGGCTACCTGCTGATTTCGGGTGGCGCGTTCGCAACCGTCCGTTCGGCGATCATGGTGGCGATCATGTTCTTCGCTGTGCTGCTCGACCGTCCGGCCCTTGCGCTCCGCAATGTCGTGCTCACCGCCGCGATCATCCTGGTTCTCTATCCGGAGAGCCTGTTGGACGTCGGATTTCAGATGTCCTTTGCGGCCGTGCTCGCACTCGTGAGCATCTACGAGGCGCTGCGGATGCGCCCAGCCTGGCTCGCGGCCATGCAGCTGCCGGGAATGCGGGTTGTGATTTTCTTCGGTGGCATCGTGCTCTCGACGCTCATCGCCAGCGCGGCTGTTGCGCCATTCTCCGCCTACCACTTCCACCAGAGCCAGCAGTACGCCGTGCTTGCCAACCTCGTTGCGCTTCCCGTGTGCGATATCGTCGTGATGCCGGCGGCGCTGGCGGCGCTCGTCGCGATGCCACTGGGTCTCGAGGTGGTCCCGCTTTATGTGATGGGCTGGGGCATCGACGCCATGGTGTGGATCGCTTTGCGCGTGGCGGAGCTGCCCGGCGCGGTGATCAACGTGCCAGCGATGCCCACGGCCGCGTTCCTTCTGATGGTCGCAGGTGGGCTGTGGCTGGTGCTGTGGGAGACCCGGTGGCGGCTTGCGGGGCTCGCGGTGATCATCGTCGGCATCGCGCTGGCGCCGACGCTGCGTATGCCCGATCTGCTGGTTGGCCGCGACGGCGCGCTCGTGGCCGTACGCGGTGCGAGTGGCGAGCTTTCAGCCATTGGCGCGAGCCGGACTTCGTTCGAGCTGCAGCGCTGGGTGGAGCATGACGGCTGGCGCAGTGCCGTCGAGACGGCGGTCCGGGGCGCGGTATTCAACTGTGACGGGGTCGGCTGCGCCGCGACGGCCGGCGGCATCCCACTCGCCGTCGTGCGC
>DASRYA010000189.1:0-18906 GCA_035687305.1 Hyphomicrobium sp.
TGTAGAAAATAACCGCCGGAATGGCGGCCAGAAGGCCGAGCGCCGTGGCAAAAAGCGCCTCGGCGATACCGGGCGCAACAACCGCGAGGTTCGTGTTCTTCGAGACCGCGATGGCCTGGAAGCTGGTCATGATGCCCCACACCGTTCCGAAAAGACCGACGAACGGCGCCGTCGCGCCCACCGTCGCCAGGAACAGCAGTCTGCGGTCGAGCCGCTCCATCTCGCGGCTGATGGTGACATCCATCACCTTCTCGACGCGCATCTGGATGCCGCCGAGCGCGCGGATGTTGCCTTCCACCGAGCGCTTCCACTCGCGCATCGCAGCGACGAACAGCGCCGCCATCGTGATGGGCTTGGTGCGCGACAGGGCGGTGTAGAGCTCATCGAGCGACTGCCCGGACCAGAACATGTGCTCGAAGCGATCGGATTCGACGCGCGCGCGGCGGAAGGCGAAGAACTTTTCGATGACGATCGCCCACGACCAGATCGAGGCGATCAGCAGCCCGATCATGACGAGCTGGACGACGATGTGCGCCTGCAGAAACAGCTCGAGAAAGGAGAAGCCGTGCGCCGTCGGCGGACCGATGGCTTCCTGGGCGAGATCGGTGGGATTCATTTTTGTATCCGTGGCGAGGGATGGCTCGGGGACGCAGGCGATCTGGATCGAACGGCCGAAGCCGCCGGCCGCGCGCAACCGAAGCCGGAGTGTGACGTGCTTTGCCCACATCCCCAAGACGGCATGTTGCCTCGCAATATGACCAAACGGCGGCGCTCGGCTCCGCGACTCAGCGGCTCTCGCGATTCTACGGCCCAGCACAAGCCGGCGGACTGGATCCGCAGCGGAAAAGCGGGCGGCCCGCTATTCGAGCAAGCCGCGCCAGCCGCCGGAATGGGGATCGTAGGCCGACAGCGCCCCTTCGTTCATGTCGTAGATCCAGCCATGGATGTTGAGCGCCCCGGCGGCAACGGCCTCGCGGACGATGGGGTAGGTCATCAGGTTGTCGAGCTGGAACTGGATGTGCGCCTTGACGGTGGCGGTCAGGCGCTCCTCCTCGGGCACGCGGGCGGCGGCAACGAGCTGATGCGCCGGCCGGGTGAATTCCATCCAGCGGCCGAGATGACTGTGCCTGTCCGGCTGCGCCGGCTCCAGAAGCGCGGCGATGCCGCCGCAGCCCGTATGCCCGCAGACGACGATGTCGTCGATGCCGAGGTGCCCGACGCCGTATTCGATGGCCGCGCCGATCGTGTCGTCGGCGGCGTCCGCAGGAGGCACGACATTGGCGATGTTGCGCACTTCGAACAGCTCGCCCGGATCGGCATTTGTGATCGTTGCGGGCACCACCCGGCTATCGGCACAGCCGACCCACAGGAGCCGCGGTTTCTGCTTTTTGGTGGCGAGGAGCTGATAGAAAGAGCGGTCGCGCTCGAACTCCTGGCGGAAGCGCTCGTGCCCCTCCATGGCGTCCTTGATGTCGAGATCGATGCCGCTGGCGTCCTTCTGGGTCGTCATGCGTTCCCCCTGTCGCTCGCTCGAGCTCCCTTCGCACATGGTTACCGCGCCTTAGTTGCCGATGCCACGCCCATTTATCAGGGCTGGCGGAGCGTCATCCATCATTTGTTCGCAGCCTGCGGCCTAAACTCTGCGAAGGCCCAAAGTGGTGCTCACGTGCAGCGTCGTAATTCGGGCTAAATCAGCCACTTAATTGCCCGGCGCCAAGGGAAGCCGGGGGGCCGAGCGAGCCTGGTCAATGGTAAAGTTGCATGTCCTGCGTCTGCTGCCCGCAACTCTTTTGGGTCTGATGGCAGCGGTTCCGTTCTCGACCACTCCCGCCGATGCCGGCGAAGAGTGGGTCGGGCGAAGCATAACCCTGGCCGGCCGCAAGATGAGTTGCGGGCGCGCCGACATCATGATCGACCGCGACCTGCCGAGCGAGGGCGGCGCGGGCGAAACCGTACTCATCCTCAACCCCAACATGCTCAACAAGCAGCCGCCCACGGTGCGCCTTTTCGTCTTCAAGCACGAATGCGGGCACATCTCCGTCGGCGACTCCGAGCTCGATGCCGACTGCTACGCCGTGAAGCATGGCGTGCGCGAAGGCTGGCTCAACCGCCAAAGCCTGGCTCAGGTTTGCGACAGCTTCGAGGGTGCTCCGGAAACCGACACGCACCCTTCGGCCAAGCGCCGTTGCGCCAATCTCGACCGCTGCTATGCGCAGGCCGAAGCCGAGATGACGCCGATTGCACCGCGGCCTGTCCCGGCCCCGATCCCGGCGCGCGCTCCGGCGATCATCACCGCGTCCGTTCCCGCTCTGCCGGTGCCCAAGAGCGTCGCCATCGGGCCGCCGAAAGTCCTTTCGGCTTGGCGGTGCGCCGATACGCCCGAGGTGGTGGAAACCGGATCCACCGATCCTATCGGGCACGTCATCCGCAAGGATGCCGAGCACAACGAGCGCTGCCGCTAGAGCCGTTCTGCCTTTCGTTGTCTCGCAGCACGACTCTATCTGTTGGATCGCCCCGGGCTTCTCGTCGGAAACCGGTTCCGGCTTCTCCTGAAAGTTCACATCCAGCCCGGTGGCGCCCGCCATATCGTGGAGCCGCCGGAAGGGCGGGCGTTCGCCCGATCGAACCGTGGCTACCAGCCCACGCCAATCGGGCTTTCAATTCTCACTGACTTTCCTTCGGGCCGTCTCCACGCAGGCGAATGTCACCACGCCCGGTTGGCGGTGCATATCCTTGGCAAAAGCTCTCTGCAGCCGCGCGGCGCTGCCGATGGACTGCAATTCGCCTCTGCCCTCGTGAATTTCCCCTCTCCGCGCAAAGCGTGAATTGCCTGCCGCAAAACGTACCCGACGGCGCAGATGAATTGCAGCTGCATTCGATGCGCTGATCGTATGATCTGCCGGACCGGTCGATGCCCCTTCCAAAATCTGCCAGCCGCAGGAAACAATCGGGCAAAATCTGTTGATTGGATTTCCCGCAGCTTCCAATCCTAATTATTTCCTGCCCAAAGCCGGAAAATGGGGCACTCTATTTCCTTCTTTTTATTTACCCGGCGCGGGGCATTGCGGCTCTAATAGTTAGAAAGCTTACCAACTGGTTCCTTAGGCTCTGATCCAAATTGAACGACTGCCACGGCTCGCTGACGATTAACCCGCAAACAAACAATTATGCGCTGTATCCATTATCGTTATGGGACGCCAAACACGCATCCGAATGCTGTTTGTTAACCATAACCGGAAATGCATTGCAATTGTTTTCCCGGCTAACCGATTTTTACGTTGGCGCACGTTATCCATTTCACGTGCCGTTCGGCGCCGTAGGTTTATTACCGAAAGCCGAACATTCAAAAATCTTCGTGGGTGAATTGGGAGTTTTCTAATGCGTGGGCTTCTTGGAGTAATGGTTGCCGCAGGCGTGATGGCCGGTACGAGCATGGCTATGACGACCTCTGCGGAAGCGCACTGGTTTAACCGCGGTGGCGACTGCTGCACCGTTGCAAAGCGGGTTTATTACCGCCAGCCGGTCGAGAAGCTCGTTCCGCGCGTCCGGTATGAGCGCGTGCGCAGCTACCGCACCGTGTGGGTCAAGAAGGCCTATACCGACCGCTGCGGCTGCCGTCGCTTCTACCGCAACGTCGCCGTTCAGCAGCCGACCGTGTCGGTTGTGAAGCGCGTGACCTACGAGCGCGTCCGCGCCTATCGCACGGTTGCCGCTGTGAAGCATTTCCGTAAGCGCTGCTGCTGCCGCTAATCGGTCCGACAGCTCTCCCGGACAGGATGGAGGACGTAGCCTGGCGCTACGTCCTCCATTTTCGTTTTTAGAGCCTTTCGGGCTGCGGCACCGCGCATCCCGCGCATCCGCACGCTGCCCGGCTGGAGCGACTGGCGAGCGGCAGCCTACTTGCCGCCGCGCTCGTGGTCGCGCTGCCAGTAGACGAACCACACCGTCACCAGCGCCGTCAGCACCATGGTGGCGAGAATGTCGGTGCGGAAAATAAACGTCAGCCACGTATCCCAGCCCTGCAGCAGGCGCCCCCGCGGCACCAGCAGTCCATTGCCGATCAGGATCGCGAGCGCCACGCCGGCGGTCAGTCCCACCGCGGCTGCGATCTGAAGCGTGCGCTTCATCACGCGCGGCACTGTGAGCTTCTTTCCGGGTACGACGAGGATTGTCTTCTCCGACATGTCACCTCCCTCGGGTGCTGGTCTGCTGCGGTCGCCGATTCGCTTTTCTAAGGCGAGCTGATGGCAACACTTTGGTAACCACGTGACGGAGCCGGAGATTGCCCCGCGCCTCGCATCCGAACTGAAGCGACGGTCCAGAAAGCACTGCGCGCCGGTACGGCTCGTACCGGCGCGCAGGGCGTGTTCCATCGAGCGATGTGCTCAAGGGCTCAGATCGATTCTTTGAGTTCCTTGGCAGCGCGGAACGCGACCTTCTTCGAAGCCTTGATCTTGATCGATTCTCCGGTGGCCGGGTTGCGGCCCATACGTGCCGGGCGCTTGCGGACCTGCAGCACGCCGAGGCCGCCGATGCGGATTTTGTCGCCCTTCTTGAGGTGCTTGGTGATCATGATCACCATGTCCTCGAGAATAGCAGCTGCCTGCTTCTTGGGGATCTCGTGCGCTTCCGCGAGGTTGGCTCCGATCTGACGGAGGGTGATCGTATTGACCTTCGGAGCGGGTTTCTTTTCAGCCATCGGTTGTTTCCTTACGAGAATCGTTCAGCCGGAGGGATACTACACGGGATGCACGCACAATGTGCCGTGGGCCGAGCGCGAATATGCGGGATAAGGGCCAAAATCAAGCGTTTTTGCACATCGGCGCGAAGAGAAAGGCGCCCGAGAGCTGCGACTCGGTGCGACACCGAGCGGTAAGAAGGGGGCTAGACCGAGCGACGACTCAAGGTCCGGCTAAGCCGCGCCGAATGCCTGGCGGAGCGCATTCGAGATGCGCAGCGGCTTGCCCGAGACCGAAATCAGCACCACCGTCACCTCTGCCTCGACGAGCGCCACACCCTCGCGCATGACGGTTTGCGACAGCGTGAGACTGGCCGCGCCCACCGCCTTCACGCGTGTCACGACCTCGAGCAACTCGTCGATACGCGCAGGCTTCAGATAGTCGAACGTCATGCGCCTCACGACGAACGCGGCAGGCTCGCCGCCGTCCGATCCGTCGATGAGGCGGCGATGGTCGCCGCCGAGCAAGCGCAGAAAATCGGATCGGCCGCGTTCGCACCAGCGCACGTAGCTCGCGTGATAGACGAGGCCGGAAAAGTCCGTGTCCTCGAAATAGACGCGCACCGGAAGAACGTGGGCACGTTCGCCATCGATCTCGACGAGGCGTCCGGCGAGGTCGGGCCACCGATTGGCGGATGAATTGGCGGATGTATCTGTCATCGCGCGAGGTAAGCCGAATGCGTTGCGCCTGTCACGCGCAAGATCACACGCCGAGGTCGATCAGCACGATCTCCGGCGGCGCGCCGAAACGCACGGGAATGCCGCTGCAGCCGAGGCCGCCGGACACGATGAGATTGCGCTCCCGCTCGACGACATGCCCGTAGACATAGCGCGAGCCGAACTTCGAGGGCACCACCGGCGCGTAGCCGAACAGGCGCACCTGACCGCCGTGCGTATGGCCGGCGAGGGTGAGCGAAACGCGGTCGGGCATACGTGCGAAAATGTCGGGCTCGTGCACCATGAGGATCAGCGGCGCATCGTCGTTCGCCTCTTCCAGCGTCGCTTCGAGATTGTCGACGCCCTTGAACACCATGCGGCCGGCACGCGGGAACGCCCACTGATCGCCAAGCCCTGCGAGCCAGAACGCGTGTCCATCCTTCGTCAGACGCAGGCACGTATTCTCGTGCAGCGTAATGCCGGCCTCCTGCAGCGCGATGCCGGCCTTTGTCGGGCCGCCTTCGCGCTCCTGCACCACGTCGTCTTCCCACCAGTCGTGATTGCCGAGCACAGCATGCACACCGAGCGGCGCTTTGAGCCCACCCAGCGCATCGCCCCATTCGCGGTGCGGCACGATCTCGGAGAAACGCGAGATGGAATGACCGGCGACGAAATCGCCCAGCAGCATGATGCAGTCGGGCCGCAGCGAGTTCACCTGCGCGACGATGCCCTGGATACGTTCCGCGGTCATCCACGGCTTGCAGGCATGCAGGTCGCTGAGCACGGCGACGCGCAGCGACAGGCCCTGCGGCCAGCGCGGCGGCGTGAGGCTGTAACGGCTCACGGTGGTGCCGAACGGCTCGGCGAGCGCGTAGCCGCCAAGGCCGAAACCAGCCATGCCGGCGACACTGGCGCCCTGTAGGAGTTGCCTGCGGGTGATCACTGGATTTTCGCTGATGCGCTCGTGGCGGATGAAATCGGTGCAATTCTGTTACGGATATGACCGCAAGAGTTGTGCCAAAAATTGGCGCTCCCTGCGGCATAGCGGCTGCGACGCGGACGGGTAGCGTGCCTAGCCTGTCCCGAGTTGACCCTCGTCCTCCCCGCCCGTGTCCATATCCGGGACATCGAACAGCACCCCTTGCGGCACCGAGGCGCGCTGCGGCCCCGACATTCCCAGGTGCTTATAGGCTTTGAGCGTCACGATGCGCCCGCGCGGCGTGCGGCTGATGAAGCCCTGCTGCAGCAGATACGGCTCGACGATCTCCTCCAGCGCGTCGCGCGGCTCGGAAAGTGCCGCTGCGATCGTCTCGATCCCCACCGGCCCCCCATCGTGCGTGCGGGCGATGCAGGAAAGGTAGCGCCGGTCGAGGGCATCGAGCCCTTCCGCATCCACCTCCAGCGCGTTGAGGGCTTTGTCGGCAAGCTTGGCATCGATGATGGGCGCGGCGGCCACGGATGCAAAGTCGCGCACACGGCGAAGCAGACGGCCTGCGATGCGCGGCGTACCGCGTGCGCGGCGCGCGATCTCGTGCGCGCCATCCGGCCCGATGGGCGCACCCAGCACCCGCGCGCCGCGCGTCACCACACGCTCCAGCTCTTCGACGCTGTAGAAGTTGAGGCGCACCGGAATGCCGAAGCGATCCCGCAGCGGGGTCGTCAGCAGGCCGAGGCGCGTCGTAGCGCCCACGAGCGTGAATTTGGCAAGATCGATGCGCACCGAGCGCGCCGCGGGCCCTTCGCCGATGATGAGATCGAGCTGGAAGTCTTCCAGCGCCGGATAGAGAATCTCCTCCACCGCCGGGCTGAGGCGATGGATCTCGTCGATGAAAAGGACGTCGCGGTCTTCAAGGTTCGTCAGCAGCGCTGCGAGATCACCGGCCTTCGCGATCACGGGGCCGGAGGTGGCGCGAAAACCGACGCCGAGCTCCTTCGCCATGATCTGCGCCAGCGTCGTCTTGCCGAGACCCGGCGGCCCGGCGAACAGCACATGGTCCAGCGCCTCGCCCCGATCCTTTGCCGCCTGGATGAAAATGCTGAGGTTGGCGCGCGCCTGTTCCTGGCCGATGAACTCGGCGAGGGCCTGCGGGCGCAGCGAGGCCTCGGTCGCGTCGGAATCGCGCTTGGCGCTGGAAACGAGCCGTTCGGTCATGATTTGTTCCTGCGCTGCTTCGCTCCGCCCGTCAAGTCGCGCGCCGATCATAGACGAAATCAGAGACGGGAGAGACGATCCGCTACCGGCCCCGACACGGCGGCCAGCAGCCATGTCCACTGGCCCGCGGCACCGCCCAGCGTATAGGCGACCCCGATGGAAGCCGCAAAGACACCGGCAACGAGCAGCGGCGCGATGATGCCGAGGCGACGCTGCTCGATCGCCACATCCGGCGCCATCAGCCCCGCGGTGCGCCCCGCGTACCACCACATCACCGCGATGATCGCGCAGCTCGCCATGAGCACGGCGGCATAGAGCATGGTCGACAGTGCGCCCCCCTGATCGCTCAGCACGCTGGTGACGAAGGGGATCAGCGCCACCGTCATCAGGAAGAGGAGGTTGAGCCACAGGATCACGCCGTCGACCCGCGCGATGTGAGCGAACTGATTGTGGTGCACCATCCACAGGATGCCGATGACCGCGAAGCTGAGCGCGTAGCACCACAGGGCATGTGACAGGCTTACAAGGGCCGCCGAAAGAGTCTCCTCGCGCACGCCCTCCGGAAGCTTGAGGTCGAGCACGAGCAGCGTGATGGCAACCGCCATGACGCCATCGGTGAAGGCGACGAGCCGCTCCGATCCGAAGGTTTCCCGCGTGTGGCCGTCTGCACCCATGCCTCGCTGGTGCGCTGCTTCGCCAGGTCCGTCAAGGCACTCATCACGCGATGTTGCGCCGCCGCAATAATCGAACCAAAAAGCTTTTCCCCTTCACACGGTTAGCCGATGGGGCTAGCGTCCGCGCAGCGGGCGGATTGAAACACGGGGTCTCAAAGCAGCACTGCTTAGAGTAGCGGATATGCGTCGCGCCATTCTCTTTGCCTCATTCTGCCTTCTCTCCGCGGCCGCCTTCGCACCGGGCGTACGCAGCGGCGAGCTTTGCCTCGTCTGCGAGCAGCCGGCGGCATCCTATCGCTGCAACGTCGAGCAGCCTTCGAGCAAGTTCGATCTAGGCGACGGAATTGAGCAGGAGATCTGCGCCAAGGTGCTGGCGAAGCAGGGTGAGCACGCAAAGTGCCAGCGCGTCGAGGTGCCGGAAGGCGGAACCTGCAACGGGCCCTCGCGCACCGTCACCCTCACCGACTACCAGCGCGTCGTGAGCGGAAACGGAGAATCCACCTACGAGGTCGGCGCCCTCGAGATCGCGCGGCGCAACGTGCACAACACGTGGCTGTGCGTGACCTCGATGTTCAAGGATTGCTGAAAAGATTGCCGATTTGTAAGCCGCCGGACCATATGCCCGCCGCTATCCTCCTCCCATCGTCGAATTCGGATCCTACATAGGTGGCATCGATTGCCAACGCGAGGACATCACATGGGTGCGTCCGCTTTCGTCCGCTCCGGAGCCCTGGCCGTCGCCATGGCCGGCGCGCAAATCATGCCAGCGCTGCTGAGCGAAGCGCGCGCCTTCGAGCGCAAGCCGGACGAGACGACCGCCGTCTACGATGAAGCGTGGCGCATCGCGCGCGATCGCTTCTACGACCCGAAGATGAAGGGTCTCGACTGGGAAGCGATCGGCGACAAGCACCGCCCCGCCTACGCCGCCGCGAAGAACGATGCGGAACGCTCAGCCGCGATCAACGCGCTCCTGGGTGAGCTCGACGCCTCCCATACCCATCACTACACCAAGGACGAGACCGCCTATTACGAGCTCGTCGATATTTTCCGCTATCCCCTGCGCCGCGAAATTCCCAAGCACTTCTCCGGCGAGCGCGTGCGCTATACCGGCGTCGGGATGTTCACCCGCGAGATCGACGGCAAGACTTTCATCACCGCGGTGTTCCCGGACATGCCGGCGATGCGCGCGGGCCTGCTGGCGGGCGATGAGATCATCTCCGCCGACGGCGCGCCATTCGAGCAGATCGGCTCTTTCCGCGACAAGGCCGGCAAGAAGGTGACGCTTCAGGTGCGCCGGGCCGCCGGCGCCGAACCTTTGAACATCACCGTCGAGCCCGAAGACATCGCACCCGGCCGCGCATTCGAGGCGGCGCTCCGCGACAGCGCCCGCATTATCGAGGCGAACGGCAAGCGCATCGGCTACGTGCGCGTCTGGTCCTACGCGGGAAGCGACTACCAGCAGAAGCTCGAAGAGGTGCTGAGCGAGGGCAAGCTGAAGGACGCCGACGCACTCATCTGGGACCTGCGTGACGGCTGGGGCGGCGCACACCCGCGATATCTCAACATGTTCAATCCCTATGGGCCGACGCTCGCCCTCACCGCGCGCAACGGAACCAGGCACCTCGTCGGCTATCGCTGGGAGAAACCCGTCGCCATGCTGGTGAACGGCGGCACGCGATCGGGCAAGGAAGTGCTCGCCTACGGCTTCAAGAAATACGGTTTCGGCCAGGTGATCGGCGAGCGCACCGCCGGCGCGCTGCTCGCAGGGTCCGCATCGCTGCTGTCGGACGGCAGCCTGCTGATCATGGCTGTCGAGGATGCAGCGGTCGACGGCGAGCGCATCGAGGGCAAAGGCGTTGCGCCATCTGTCGAGGTGCCGTTCGACGTGCGCTATTCCGCAGGCAAGGATGTGCAGCTCGACCGCGCCGTCGCCGTCCTGGCCGAAGGCGCATAGCCCGTCACGGCGTCCGCGCCGCTAACGGGTACCGCCGCCTCAGCCCGGCGTCGACTTGATGCGCAGCGCCACCACGGTGATGCTGCTTCCGGCGGTGGGCTCGAGCGTATCGTCGGTGATGGGCTGCAGACTGAAAGCATCGTCACGCTCGCCGACGAGCAGCTTCGGCGGCTGCGACTTGTCGAGCGGATCGCTCGCAACCTCACCCATATACGTCTGCTCGAGAACCGCCGGCTTCAGCTCGCGATCCGATGGCCCCAGCACGGCCCAGATCAGTACCTTCTTGCCCGTGAGCTCATCCTGCGGGCCGACCTTCTTGATCTCCCCCGAATACGTCTCCTCGGGCCCCGTGCCGTCGGGCTTGAAGGAGCAGTGCATGGCCCGGGTCTCGCTGTCGGGATTTGTTTCTTTCTCGACATGTTGTGAAAGGGTGCAGGTCAGCACGCCGAGGCTGGTCTGCATCGCCGCGTGGGCGGGCAGCGAGAGCATGCAGGTCGCCACGAGCAGTATCGCGCGCAAGATAAATCTCCCCGAGCTGATCGCCGGAGAAACGCTTCCCGGGAAGATTTGGTTTCGGTGCGCTATTCGGTGAGGATGTCGGCCTGGATCAGCACCTGGCGCACCAATATCGAGACCAGTCCCGCAAGGAACGCGAGATAGGGCCGCGCCTCTTCCAGCCCGAGCGGCAGGATCAACCCCGCCGCCGCAAAGGCCATCACCGCCACAGCGGCAGCAACGAGCCAGGAAAGGCCGCCGGTGCGCCAAACGACGATGGCGGCGATCGCCGCGGTGATGAGACCCGGCAGCGCCGACCAGACGAATGCCGCCAGCCCCGCTTCACCCAGGTTCGGCGGCTCGACCGGAAGCACGCTGGAAATACCGAAGATCATCGTGAACGCGATCACCGATACGAGGGCGAGCGCAGCAAGGAACGGGCCCACGAGCGCATAGATGAGGAACGTCCACAGGGCCCGCTGGCCGTTGCCTACCATCGATCCGTTCCGTTCCACTTGCGCATGATCCGATCGCTGTGAGGACTGCTTCGGCCCCGGCCCCGCCGCTTCCTGAACGCGCTAGCGGGCGAGCTCCTTGAGGCCGCGGCGGATCAACTTAGCGGTATCGGCATCTGCGCCTAGTTCTTTTATTGCCACGGCTATCGCGGCCGAGGCCTGGGCCGGCGCATAGCCGAGGTTCGAGAGGGCGGAAATGGCCTCCGCGGTTGCATTGCCCTGCTCCGGCACCGCACCTGCCCCCGCCGCGGGGAGCTGCATGCCCGCGACCGTGAGCGCGGGCGCCTTGTCCTTCAGCTCGGCAACGATGCGCAGTGCCAGCTTCTTGCCGATCCCCGGCGCCTGCTCGACGCTTGCCCAGTCGCCCAGCGCAATGGCGTTGGCCAGCTCCTGTGGCGAGAGCGTGCCGAGCAAGGCCAGCGCGACCTTGGAGCCCACCCCTTGCACGTTCTGGAGCGTACGGAACCACGAGCGTTCCACTTCGCTCGAAAATCCGAACAGACGGATCGCATCCTCGCGCACGTGCGTGTCGATGGTGAGCGACACGTCATCCCCGATCTTGAGGTTGCGCAGCGTGCGCACCGACGCCTGCACCTCGTAGCCGACGCCGTTCACGTCGACGATGAGGAAGCTGTCGCCGATCGCGTCGACCTTCCCGCGGAGTTTGCCGATCATCGCGCCGCGCCCATCACGGCGGCGAGCCGCATGCGCGACTGGCGGTGGTTCGCATGGCAGATCGCGATGGCGAGCGCGTCCGCCTCGTCCGCACTTTCGACGCGCGCCTTCGGCAGCAAAAACCCGATCATGGCTTCGATCTGTCGCTTGTCCGCGTGGCCCGCGCCCGTCACCGATTTCTTGATCAGGTTCGGCGGGTACTCCGCCACCACGAGCCCGCCCATCGCCGGAGCGAGCAGCGCCATGCCGCGCGCCTGCCCAAGCTTCAGCGTCGAGCGCGCGTTGTCGTTGACGAACGTCTCCTCCACCGCGGCCTCCTGCGGCTTGAAGCTCGCGATCACGCTGGCGATCCCCTCGAACAACTCGCGCAACCGATAGGCGAGGTCGGTGTCGGTCGGCGCCGTGATGAGGCCGCTCGCAACGTAGCTGAGCCGTACGCCGTCGCTGTCGACGACGCCCCAGCCCGTACGGCGCAGCCCCGGATCGATGCCGATGATGCGTATAAATCCTGCCCCCATGGCCGAGGCATAGCACGAACGTGATTCGTCCGCGTGCCCGCCCTGCACCGGCGCAAAAATTTCAGCTCTGATACGACATTAACCCTGCTCCGCTACGATGCGCCCGCATGCAACCGAAGCCGGCGCGAGGACGTTGATCGGCCGTATCTGCGGGTCCAGTTTCACGGCTCATTTATGCTTTTAACCTATTCCTCGTCGATCGCCGCTGGCGTGGTCACCTGGAGCGGCAGCTCCGAATTTCCGGTCGCATGCATCAAAGCCGAACTGCAGTAATGCGAAACCGACACGAAAAACCCGCTCCCGCGTTGCGCTGTCCCAACCCGCGCGCAACCCCTGACCTGAGCAGCCTGCCGGCCGCGAAAGCCGGCGACCTGGCGTTCCGCATCTTCTGCACGCCCGAATTGTCCCAGCACCGCTCCGCTGATCACGAGCTGCTCACCGCACGGGCGCGCTTCCACCTGCGCCATGCGCGCTGGCACGTGGTGCCGACGCCATCGGGCGACGTCCAGAGCTATGTCTATGAGCCCGACGGCACCCCGCACGGCACGGTGATGCTCGTGCACGGCTGGACGAGCGAAGCGGCCTTCATGACCGCTTTCATCGAGCCGCTGCGCCGTTCCGGGCTGCGCGTGATCGCCTTTGATTTTCCCGCCCACGGGTTGAGCGCGGGCCGGCGCACGAACCTTGCCGACTGCGCCCGCGCGATGCTGGCCGTGTGCGACCACTACGGCCCCGTCGATGCCGTCGCCGCCCATTCGTTCGGCGGCTTCGTCTCCCTGCTCGTGGCCGAGGGCGGCCCGCCCCTCGACCATCGACACCCCATCGGCCGCTTCGTGCTGATCGCGTGCCCCAATACGCTTTCGGAGGTGACGCGCAGCTTCGGCCGTCGCCTCAACCTCGACCCCGCCGGCCAGCGTGCCTACGAGCGTCACCTGGAACGCGTCGGCCACCGCCCCGTATCGACGTTCTCGGCCGCCGGGCTGCTGCGCGGCATTGATGCGCCCGTGACGATCATGCACGGGCGCGCCGATGACGAGGTCGGCTTTCACAATGCCGAAGAGATCGCAGCGGCATACCCCGCTGCGCGTCTCCTCCCCTTCGACGGCCTCGGTCACCGCAACGTGCTGTTCGCCCCGCCGGTATTCCGTGCCGTCATGGGCGAGCTGGCGCCGCGCAGAACCTCGGCGAAGTCCGTTCCGAGAGCTGCGCAGTCCTCGCGCGGACAGGAGATGAAGGCTTCCGCGTGATACCAGCCTTCGCTCTCCAGGCCCTGCGCCTCGACGCCGAGATCTGACAGCCGCTCCAGGACGTGCGTCTGCTCCTCCTCGGAAGCGAAGCGACGCTGCAGAAACGTCTCGCCCTCCACCTTCTCCGTGACGTACCCGTGCTCGCCGAGCGCCTCCGCGATGTCGTCGAAGGGGAACATGCGCAAGACGAAGTTGACCATCCACGGCCGGTTCGGCGCATTCACCTCGATGATGTTCTTGAAGGTGCTTTCCCCGACATAGCCGACGCAGCCCGTCGAGATGACGAGGTCGGCGTTGTCGATCACGGCGGCCACCTCGGCCGTGGGCGCCGCATGCTCGAGGTCCGCGACGATGCCATCGTCGAGCAGGTTGGCTTCCACCGCGTACTTGATCGCATTGGGCGAGGCATCGAGCCCGACAACCTCGAGCTCGGCGTCCTTCACGATGTCCTCGACGATGGCCTGGTCGCGCATCAGCAGCTCCTGGCGGCCGGCCTTGGCGATGGCTTCTGGCGCATAGTGCGAGTAGAGCTCGGCCATCTCCAGGTCGCCCTTCAGGATCGCAGCGTTGATGCCGTACGAGCAGCCGACATCCACGATGCGAACCCGGTCCCGGGCGCGAATATTTCGGTATGTGTCGATGACTTGCTGAAAGACTGGCTTAGCCGTCTGTGGAATGATGTAATTCAGTCGCTGAAGTGTAGAATAGTATCGCCTCGGGTCAGTTTTATTGTAGATATCACTTAGATCAATTTTACCGACTTCGTCGAAGTCGAAGGTTTGTTCTCCTAGCATCCCCATCCCGTCCATTCGCGTGATCGAACAAATACAGCGCTCCAGCCCCTTATCCGGGGCCGGTGAGCTGCGCGATATGTGGTGATAGGTCAATTAACTAAAGTGAATATTACGGAGAGTCAAATTCGCAGCGAATTATTCTGCGCGCCGCGGGATTGCGAACCCGGACAGGCGCGGCCCCCACGCCAGCGCGCCGTTAGAGTGCTTCCGGAAAAGTGGGTACCGGTTTTCCGATAAGAAGCACGACCAAACAATGGTAACAGCGGCCGAAGCCGCTGCCGTCACGCCATCTACAATGCGATCCGCCGTCGTAGGCGCGACCCGAACGCCGCGCGCAGCCCGCCTACGCCGCGGTGAGCTTCTTCAATATCTCGTCGGAGATTTCGAAGTTCGCGTAGACGTTCTGCACGTCGTCGTCGTCTTCAAGCGCCGAAATCATCTTCATGATGCTCGTCGCCTTCTCCTCGTCGACCGGCGTCGTAAGGTTCGGCTTCCACACCGCTTTCACGCTTCTCGGCGGACCGAGCTTCTCTTCCAGGGCCGCCGCGACGGTGCCGAGGTTCTCGAACGACGTGGCGATGGAATGCCCGTCGGCATCGGAGACGACATCGTCCGCACCCGCCTCGATCGCAGCATCCAGCACCGCGTCCGCCGAGCCGGCACTCGCGGGGAACGTGATCTCGCCGATGTGCGCGAACATATGCGACACCGAACCGGTCGCACCGAGATTGCCGCCGTATTTCGCGAACACCGCACGCACCGCTCCGCCCGTGCGGTTGCGGTTGTCCGTCAACGCCTCCGCGATGACCGCAACGCCCCCGGGGCCATAGCCTTCGTAACGGATCGCCTCGTAGGTATCGGCATCGCCGCCCGCCGCCTTCTTGATGGCGCGCTCGATGTTGTCCTTCGGCATGTTCTCCGCCCGCGCCGCCTGCACCGCCAGGCGCAGACGCGGGTTCATCGCAGGATCCGGCATGCCCATCTTGGCGGCCACCGTGATCTCGCGCCCGAGCTTGGAAAACAGCTTTGCACGGGCCGCATCGGCGCGGCCCTTTTTGTGCATGATGTTCTTAAATGCTGAATGGCCAGCCATATTAACTCCCGCGACCTAGACCACGATCGCTTCGGACCCTATCAGTCCGAAGCGTCGATCATCGGTCTAATCAAAAGACTAGAGCCGCATCGCGCCGAAGAAAAGCGATCGTGCTCTAAAGGGTTTTCGCAGATTAATTGCGCGAGACGGCCCCTTCCGGTCAAGCCCGCGCTCACTCCGTCCAGAAGCTCGGCACGGACGGGGCGAGGTGGGGCCCGATGCGCAGGGCCTCGCAGGCCCGCGCCAGGCCCGTCGCATCGTCGATGTCGACCGCAAACCCCGATAGCGTCGCCGGGCCGCCCGCAGGCTCGAAACGCTGGCGCGGGATCTTGGTGATGAAGCGGTTGATGGGCTCCTCGATATCCATGCCGAGAACCGAGTTATAGTCGCCGCACATGCCCGCATCGGAAATATAGGCGGTGCCGTTCGGAAGCACCCGGCCGTCCGCCGTCGGAACGTGCGTATGCGTGCCGACGACGACACTGGCGCGCCCGTCGGCGAAATAGCCCAGCGCCTGCTTCTCGCTCGTCGCCTCCGCATGCATGTCGATCAGGATGGCATCGGCCCCCTGCTTCAGCCGGCAGGCGGTAAGCTCGGCATCGATGGCACGGAAGGGATCGTCGAGTTCCGGCATGAAGATGCGGCCCATGACGTTGATCACCAGCACGTCTGCGCCCGATGCCGTTCTGACGAGCGTGGCGCCGCGGCCCGGTGTTCCCTTCGGATAGTTGATGGGCCGCACGAGTTGCGGGTAGCGCTCGATGAAGACGAGCGCTTCCTTCTGGTCGAATGCGTGATTGCCGAGCGTCACCGCGTCCGCACCGGCCTCGATCAGCTCGACGAGAATGGATTCGGTGATGCCGAAGCCGCCGGCGGAGTTCTCGCCGTTGATGATGACGCAATCCAGCCGGTAGCGCCGCCGCAAGCCGGGGAGCGCGTCCACCACGGCCTTGCGGCCGGTACGGCCGACGATATCGCCAAGAAATAGAAGGCGCATTCAGGTTCCAGAGCAGCGCAGCGGGCCTGACGGGGTCAGCACCCAGTCGAGCGGCTGGTCATAATGGAGATGGGGCACGGCGTCGACCTTCAGCTCGTCGTACGCGATGCCGACGGCGACCACGGGCTTAATGGCGCGCAACTGCTCGAGCGAGCGGTCGTAAAATCCCCCGCCGTAGCCGAGGCGGTATCCCGCCGCGTCGAATGCCAGCAGCGGCACGAGAACGATATCCGGCTGAAGCTCCGGCTTGTCGGGGAGCGGCTCGGCGATGCCCCACTGCACTTTGCCCATGGCGTCGCCAGGGGCCCAGGCACGGAACAGGAGCGGCTTGTTCTTGCCCTGCATCACCGGCAGCGCGAGGCTGTACCCCTCGCCCGCCAGGCGCTCCAGCAGCTCCGAGGGGTCGATCTCGTCGCGAATGGCCGCAAAGCCGGAAATAATGGCGCCGGGAGGCGGAGCCAGAAACCCCAGTCCATGTTCGGCGAGACGCGCACGGGCACGATCGCCGTGCGTGGCGAAAGCCGCTGCACGACGGGCAAGCGCCCGGGTTCTCTCCTCCCGTTTTTCCTCGCCCGTGTGCATGAGTCTGAATTCAAAATGCCGCGGTGGCCGTCGAAGCGGATGATCCCGCGCTGGTCCCTACGAGAAGTAGGTGGGCGCCGTGTGTCCGAGACCACGGTCTCGGCCAGGGACAGCTCCCGTGCGGATCTTATAGGCCCCGGGGAACATATGTGCTTCTAACGCACCCCGCAGCACCGCCTAATGTAGAGGACCGGCGAGGAGTTTTCCAGCGCTTCCCGCCGCTCCTCCACGGAGAGCGTTTCCGTGGGAGCATTAACCGGTTCGCGAAAGATCGTGGGAGATGTCGCGTCGGCGTGCTGCGCTCGGAGAGCGCGTTCACCGCTCAGGCGCGGCGCTTCTCGGCGATCTGCCCGGCGTCGGGTTTCACGTCCCCCGCCGTTGCGTCCCACAGGTCGTCGGCGATCATGAGCGCGGTCATCAGCAGAAGGCGTTCGTCGCCGATGTTGCCGTGCTCGCGTGCCAGGCCTTCGAGGCGGCTGGTGACGTAGGCGGCAAGCTCGCGCAGCCGCGCCTCCTCGCCGTCGCCGCATTCGAAGCGGTACGCCCGTCCGTTGACAGCGATCGTGACCGCACCCATCGCCCTCACCGCTTTCCTGGCCGCTAGACCCTGATCGCTTCGTCCTATCGGGCCCGAAGCGCGGATCATCGGTCTAAACAAGAGACTGGAGCCGCATCGCGATTCGAAAAAAGCGACCGGTGCTCTAGAGTTGCTCAGGCGTCTTTTTCGAGAACGTTATGGAGCGAGTCTATAGCCCAATCAATGCGATTGACGGCTTCGTCCCGCGCCGCCTGCAGGCGCGCGATCTGTGCCATGGCATCGGCGAGCTGCTCCTTGAGCTGATCGCGCTCGCGCTCCAGCGCTTCGAGCTTGCCGTTCGCCACCGACCGCTTCGATGCGGCTGTCGGCTTGGATGCCGTTGTTGCAGTCTTTTTGGCGCTTGGTTTGCTGGGCGCGCTTTTTGTGCGCGGTGCAGTTGCCTTTTTCACGCGCGGCGCAGCGGCCTTCTGCTTCACCTTACGCGTACCCGTACCCCGTTCAGCCATAAGGTATGTACCCTCCGAGATTCGCCCCAACAGCCCCCTGGCGATCCACGGCTGCCTTCCCGTGCCATGACCTTATGTGCCGCTCTTCGAAGGCGTCAACAAGGCAACCCGGGAAGCAACGCATACCCAACAGAAATTTGGTGTCACACCTTTCACGCGCAAACACGGGGGGTTCCGCTCGGCGCGCCCGGGCATGCCGCATTGACACCGATGCCCCGCCTCCAGTTAATGGCCTCGCATTTGGGCCGTGTGCCGCGCATGGCCATCTATAGAACCGCCAGGGAGGCGACGACGATGACTGTGAAGGTTGCGATTTCGGGGTTTGGCCGCATCGGGAGAAACGTGCTGCGCGCCGCCGCTGAAGCCAAGCGCACCGATCTGCAGTTCGTCGCCATCAACGACCTCGTCCCGACGAAGGACAACGCGCACCTCTTCAAGTACGACAGCGTGCACGGCACGTTCCCCGGCGAGGTGAAGGTCGACGGCGACTCGATCGACGTCGGCCTCGGCGCGCCCATCAAGGTGCTGGCCGAGAAAGACCCTTCGAAGCTGCCGTGGAAGGATCTCGGCGTCGACATCGTGATGGAATGCACGGGCATCTTCACCGACAAGGAGAAGGCGAAGGTGCACCTCGACGCGGGCGCCAAGCGCGTGCTCGTCTCGGCCCCCTCGAAGGGCGCCGACATCACCGTCGTCTACGGCGTCAACCACGAGCAGCTCACCGGCGACCACAAGGTCGTCTCGAACGCATCCTGCACCACGAACTGCCTC
>DASRYA010000190.1:0-25420 GCA_035687305.1 Hyphomicrobium sp.
ATCTGCGAGATTTTGGCTTCCGCCTTGGCGAGCTGATCGGCGCACCGCTGCGCCCAGGAATCGCCGCGAGCAAAGGCGCGTTGCGTCGCGCCGACGGGGCGGAAATCGTTGAGGATGATGCAGGCCCACTTGATGCGGTACGCATCGAGGAGCAACCGGCAGCGGCGTGCATCGTCCATCGAAAGCGCAAGGCCCTGCGCCAGCGTGTCGATGAACGCGTCGAAGAATGGCATCGGCGCGGGCATGTCGGGCTGTGCGAAGAAATCGCACACGAGCTTTGCCGGATCATCGCGCCCCGCATACTCGAAGTCCGTGAAGACGAGCGTGCCGTCCGGCCGCACGAGCATGTTGTGAAAACCGAAGTCCGACGGTGACGCGATGACGGCAGTATCATTCAGCGGCGCGTCGACGGCGCGGTCGAGATGCTTGGCTTCCACCAGCAAACGCGCGCGCACCGCGCGCCACACCGGAACGAGGCGCGTCGCGATGAAGTGCGCCGCCGCCTCGCGGCGCGGCACATCGGGATGCAGTTGTTGCAAGCCATCAACGCGGCGATCGACGGTCGCAACGTGCTCCGCCACCGACATGCAGGCTTCCGACGCGAGAGGAAGCAGCGCAATATCCCGTGGCGACCGGTTGAGATCGAGAATAAACCCGGCGGCAACCCCGAGCAGCGGCCAGCCAATGTCACCCGCCTGCACAGTCCGCCCCTCGACGAATTCGTAAAGTCCGAGCTGAAGCGCCGGATCGGCTGCGACGGGCTCGGGCACGTTGCGAATACCACGACCCCATGCGTATTCGAGGAATGCCCACTCGGCAGTGAGGCGCGCACGCGTATCCCGCGGATCGTGAAAGTACGATTTCAGGAACAGCGGCGCGTCACCGCTTATCGCTAGCCGATAGACTTGATTGTTCCGCCCACCGGCGAGCCGCTCCACGGCAACGGGGTCAGGGCGGCCCGCGCGTCGCGCAAGCGCCGTTGCTTTGCCGAGCAGGTCATCGTCGGGAAGGCCCATCGTGCCTCACACCGTATCGATCGCAGCGCCGATCTCCCGCCAGCTCCGGTACCGCTCGAACGTGCGGCCGTGCCAGACGCCATCCGCATAGTGATTGTCGGGATCGAACAGGATCGCCCGCAGCCCGGCGGGATAACCGTCCATTGCCAGGATCTCGGGCAGGTCGTCTATGAAGACATCGCAGCCGAGCGCTGCGATGCGCGCAACCTTTTCTTCCTTCGTCAGCTCGAAGAAGACATTCTGCGCCGGAATCTGCCCGTCGTTATCGCCCACGATGGCACGCGCATTCAGAAACTCGCGCGCCGCCGCGTGGAGGTCATAAGCGGGTCCCGCAAACGGCGTGCGGGTCTTGTGGCTGACGATGAAGACATCATGCCCGTTCGCGCGCAGCGTGCGCAGCGTCTCCACAAATCCCGGAAACACGTTCACGAGCTGCATGCGGCTGCCGTAGACGTAGCCCTGCAACTCCGTGAAATCCGCATCCCGCCCCAAGCTGCGCAGATGGTCGCGCACGCTCGTCTTGTCCGACGGCAGATCGGTGGGAATGAGCTGCCGCTCCAGCGCAGCGGCATGGAAAACGCCATCGTAGCAGGCGATCGTGTTGTCGAAGTCGATGCCGATGCGCATCGCCGGCCGGCTCACTGCAGCGACATGTCGATCAGCGGCCGCCCAACGCGGCCCGCTTCGAGATCGTCGATCGCGCTGTTGATGTCCTCCAGCCTATAGGGCTTCGACAGCAGATCGCGCGCGGGGAAGCGGTCGGAGCCGAGAAGGCGCGCAAACCGAATGTAGTCGCGGTCCGGCACCGAATCGCCGCCCCACGTCCCCATCAGGCTCTTGCCCTGATTGAACACGCCCGGATTGAGCACCAGCGTCTGCCCGGCCTGCGCGTTGCCGATGACGACCGCGCGACCGCCCTGCTGCCGCGTGGCGTTTACCGCCTGATCCATCACGCTCGGCACGCCCGTCGCTTCGATGGCGACATCGACGCCCTGCGGCACGATCTTCTTGATTTCGGCGATAACGTCGTTGCCCGTCGGATCGATGACGTGCGTCGCACCGTGCGCCAGCGCCATCTCGCGCCGCAGCGGATTGGGATCGATGCCGATCACCGGCATGCCACCACCGAACGCTGCACCGATGCAGGCATTGAGGCCGATGCCGCCGGTGCCGAAAATCGCCACTGACTCACCCGGCTTCAATTGCGTGACGTTGAACACCGCACCCATGCCGGTCGGTGCCGCGCATCCGAGTAGTACGGCGGTTTCCATGGCCAGGGATGGCGGTAGCAGTGTGAGGCGGTTCTCGCTCACGACGGCGTGCCGCTGGAACGTCGTCACGCCGCCGGCATTCACCTTGCGGCCGTCCCAATCGTAGACCGCGCCGCCAGCCTCGATACCCGTGCCCTTGATCCACGACAGTACGACCTTGTCGCCGGCCTTCACCTTGGTGACACCCGCACCGGCCTCGAGCACGGTGCCGGTCGCCTCGTGGCCGAGACAGTGCGGCACCCAGGCGTCCTTGCCCTTGCGGCCGCGGATCTCCATCACCTGCGTGCCGCATGCGCCCGAATAGGCGATCTCGACCAGAACTTGCCCCGGCTTCAGCGCCGGAATTTCGATGTCGGCGACAACGACGGGCTGCCCCGTTTCGACGAGGATGGCTGCTTGCGTTTTCATGGAGACCTAGTGCTGACCCAAAGCGTTGCGAATGCGATCGGCGATCTGATGCGCGGAAAGACCGAGCTTCTCGCGTGCGTATTCCTGTTCGCCCGACCACTTGAAGAAGGCATCCCGCGTGCCGAAGCGCACGAACTTGTGCGGCCGGATGCCCGTATCGGCGAGCCATTCGCTTACGGCCGCCCCGAACCCACCGATGAGCGAATGCTCTTCCAGCGTGGCGACGAGCGGAAATTTCGCGAATGCCTCCGTGAGGCAAGCCTCGTCCAGCGGTTTCACGGTGTGGAAGCTCACGACCCGCGCCGACACGCCGTGCTCTTTCAGCAGCTTTGCCGCTTCGAGCGTCTCGGGGAGCATGTTGCCGGTCGAGAGCAGGCACACGTCGCTGCCATCGACGATGGTGATTGCCTTTCCGATCTCGAAGCCTTCGGGCACGCCCGCGTGCACCACCGGCTCGCCTTTCTTACCCATGCGGATGTAAACGGGGCGGTCCTGCTTCAGCGCGGCCCGCAGCGCAGCGCGCACCTCCCACGCATCGCCAGGGCAAATGACCGTCATATTCGGGATCGAGCGCAGGAACGAGATATCCTCGCACGCGTGGTGCGTCGGCCCGAGTCCCGCATACGCGAGCCCCGCACCGACGGCAACGATGATGACCGGCGCTTCGTGATAGCAAACGTCGGTGCGGATCTGCTCCAGGCACCGCGTCGTCACGAAGGGCGTGATCGTATAGGTGACGGGCCGCAGCCCCGACATCGCCATGCCGGCCGCGAGCCCCGTCATGTTCGCTTCCGCGACACCGCAGTTGTAGAAGCGGTCCGGATGCGCCGCCTTGAACTTGTCGAACAGCCGGTTGCCGATGTCGCCCGACAGCATGACGAGCCGCGGGTCGTCGTTACCGATCTTCGTCAGCTCGTCTGCGAACGCGTTTCTCATGCCAGTCCGAGCTCCTTGCGCGCCTTCGCCACTTCTTCCGCGGTCGGCGCGCGGTAATGCCAGTTGTTGTCGTCCTCCATGAACGACACGCCCTTGCCCTTGACGGTGTTGGCGATGATGGCGAAGGGCTTGCCCGATCCGTTCGGCACGTTCTCCATCAGGCGCGCAAGCGTGCCGATGTCATGCCCGTCGATCTCGACGGCATCCCAGCCGAACGCTTCCCACTTCGCGCGCAGTGGTGCGAGCGCCAGCGTCTCGTTCGATCGTGCCGTCGCCTGCCACTTATTGTAGTCGACGATGACGCAGAGGTTATCGAGCTTCTGTGCCGCAGCAAACATCGCCGCTTCCCACACCGACCCCTCGTTGCACTCGCCATCCGAGAGCAGCGCGTAGACGCGGAACGTCTCCTTGCGGATGCGCCCCGCCATCGCCATGCCGATGCCGATGGGCAAACCGTGCCCCAGCGAGCCGGTGGCCGCTTCGACACCCGGCAAAAGATTAGCCGGCGGATGCTCCGCGAGCCGCCCGCCGTCCTGGCAGAAGGTGTCGAGTTCCTCCAGCGGGAAGAAACCACGCATCGCCAGCGCCGCGTAGAGCGTGCTGGCCGCGTGCCCCTTGGAGAGAATGAAGCGGTCGCGCAGCGGATCACGCGGGTTCTCCGGATCGATCGCACATACGTGCCAGTAGGCCGCGGTGACGATATCGCAGCAGGAGAGAGAGGAGCCGAGGTGCGCCGTGCCGGCCCTGTGGCTCATCTCGATCACTTTGCCGCGCAGTTCGGCGGCGGCGCGCTTGAGGTGCTCAACGTCCACAGGACTAGAGGCCTCGGGCTCGCTTGTCTGCAGCTTCAACATCACACTGCCTTCCCTGCTGTCGGGCGTCGCCGTCACGGCTTGTGCTCGTACTTCGCCGGCGCGCTCCGCAGATAATCGGAGTAGCGCCGCACCCACGCGATGATGTCGTCGATCCCCCGCTCCAGGGAGATGCGGTCCTGCCATCCCAGCTCCGTCCGGAGTTTGCGGGAATCCAGCATGTAAGCCGTATCCTTACCCGGCCGCTCCGGCCCGATCTCCACGCACTCGTCGAAGTTTTTGCCGAGACGGTCGAGGATCATCTCCACCAGCTCGCGGATGGAAACGAGATGATACCCCGAGACGTGATACGCTTCGCCCAGCTTGCCGCGTGTCGCGACGCGATAGGTCGCGTCGCACACGTCGTCGAGGTGAATGAAGACGCGCACCGATTTCCCGCCGCCGTCGAGACGTAGCTTCTGGCCGCCGATCGCCGCCAGAACCGTGCGCGGGATGATGCGGTAGAGCTGCTGCCCGGGCCCGTAGACGTTTGCCGCACGCGTGTAGACGACCGGAAAGCCGTGCGTGCTGAAATAGGTGCGCAGCGACATGTCGCCGGCCGCGCGCGACACCGCATAGGGCGTCGATGGATTGAACGGCGCGGTCTCATCGATCCAGCCGTCCGTCGATCCGTAGACCTCCGGCGTCGTGATGTGCACGTAGCGTTCGAGGCCATCGTGCCGGCGCAGCATATCGTGCAGGCGTACCGCCGAGACGACGTTCGTCATCATCCAGTGATCGGGAAACTGCCAGCTCTCCGCGACCATGCTCTGCGCCGCGAAGTTGACCACATGCGTGGCGCGCTCCCGGCGCAGCAGCTCCGCGAGACGGTCGAGATCGGAATTGAGGTCGATGCGCTCGAACCGGACTTTGCCCGGATGCTCCTGCCATTTGTACGGCAGGAACGCCTCGTGCAGCTCATCGGAGCGGCTCGTCGCCAGCACGTCATAGCCGCGCGAGGCAAGATGATTGCAGAAGCTCGCGCCGGATATCGAGTTCGAGCCGAGAACAACGAAACGTTCTGAACTTGCCATAGTGCTCTCAGCCCGCGACCTGGTCGCGGCGGGCATGCAGCCACTGCATGATCATGTGGCCAATGATGAGTTGCATGTCTTCTGCGATCTGCATGTCGTCGATTTCGCAATGGATCGGCACGTCGGCGAGCGCCTTCGCCTTGCCGCCGGAAAACCCGAGCACCGCATAGGAGCGCATGCCGATGCGGCGCGCCTCCTCCAGCGCCTTCACGATATTCGGCGAATTGCCGCTGCCCGAGTAGACGACCAGCACGTCGCCGGGGCGCGCCTTCACGGCGAGCTGCAGCGAATAGATGTGATCGTAGCCCTCGTCGTTGGCGAGGCACGTCAGCACCGCCGGATTTGCCGACAGCGATTCAATGCGCAAGCCCGACCCGGCACGCTTTGAGAGCGCGTACAGGAAGTCGTTGGCGAGGTGCACGGCATTGCCCGCGCTTCCGCCGTTCCCGGCGAGGAACACCTGCCGCCCCGTGCGCCAGCAATCGAGGAAGTCCTCGGCCATCGCAGCGACCGGCGCCCAATCGAAATTCGCCAGCAGATGCGACAGCCGGCGCTGATAGTCGTCGAAGTGGATCGCCGGATCGCGAAGCGCCACGTCCTCCGATGCCTTGCTGATTACTGCGGTTGCAGCCGTGGTCATCCCCGATCCCCGCTCATAGAACGTGCGCCTGCATCCACTTGAGGTTGTAGAAGTGGTCTTCGTTCTTCAACGTGCCTTGACGGTAGAGGCCGATGATCTCTTTGATCGCGTCCTCCACCGTGCGCTTCGGGCGGAAACCCGTGGCCAGAAGCCGGTCGGAGTTGAGCCGGTAAGAGCGGGGATCGTTTGACGGCAGCACGACGATCTCCGCATCCGCGTGCTCCGCAACCTTCTTCGCAATATCCATGATCGAGATATTCTCGAAGCCGGCATTGAAAATGCCGGTATGTTCGGGATGATTGAGCAGGAAAACGTAAAGGTCGGTGATGTCCTCGGCGTGAATGTTCGGCCGCGTTTGATCGCCACCCAGCACGGTGATCTTGCCGTTCGCCAGCGCCTGCATGGTCAGCATGTTCACCGAAACGTCGAGGCGCATGCGGGGCGAGTACCCGCAAACCGTCGCCGGACGCACGATCTGCACCGCCATATCGTATGCACGGCGCGATAGCGCGCAATGTGCGCCTCGGGATGATAGGGGCAGTGATAGACCCGCTGCACCGGTGCGCCGCGAAGCGCCATCTCGGCGCACATCCAGTCCGTCAGCGTGGTGAAATCCTCCTCCGTGTAGAGGCCGCGGCCGATGCCGGACTGATTTGTCACCACGAAGAGGCCGTAACCCAGGCGGATCGCCGTCTCGCCAAGCTCGAAAATACCATCGCACCAGACGAAGTCTTCCCGCCGGTACACGTAGTCCTTGTCGACATTGATGATGCCGTCGCGGTCGAAGAACAGCGCGCGCGCCCCGGACGCCATCAGCGCTCGCCGCCCGCCGCCAGGAACGCCGCATAGGCATCCGCAAGGCCATCTCTCAGGGAAATCCGCGGCCGCCACCCGAGCGCGCGCAGCTTATCGCCAGCCATCAGCTTTCGCGGTGTCCCGTCGGGTTTGGAAAGATCGCGCGTGATAGTCCCGTCGAAACCAACCACCTCGCATACCGCCTGCGCCAACTCCAAAATGGTGAGATCCTCACCCGAGCCGACGTTGATGTGCTCGTCCTCCGAATACCGCTGCATGATCAGCACCAGGGCATCGGCGCAGTCGTCGACGTGCAGAAATTCACGCCGCGGCGTTCCGCTGCCCCAGATCACCATCTCGCTCGCACTGCGCATCTTCGCTTCATGCGCCTTGCGGATCAGTGCCGGAATGACGTGGCTCGAGTTGAGATCGTAGTTGTCGCCGGGACCATAGAGATTGGTGGGCATGCCCGAGATGAAATCGCAGCCGTATTGCCGGCGATACGCCTGGCACAGCTTGATGCCGGCAATCTTGGCGATGGCATACCACTCGTTCGTCGGCTCGAGTGGCCCGGTCAACAGTGCATCTTCATGGATCGGCTGCGGCGCAAGCTTCGGATAGATGCACGAGGAGCCGAGGAACAGCAGCTTCTCGACCTGCACCCTGTGAGCCGCATGGATGATGTTCGCCTCGATGAGCAGGTTCTCATAGAGAAACTCCGCCGGATGCGTGTCGTTGGCGAGAATGCCGCCCACTTTGGCGGCAGCAACGAAGACCGCTTGCGGCCGGTGCGCTTCCATCCAGCGCTCGACGTCGCCCTGCCGTGTCAGGTCGGCATCGCTGCGCGCCGCTGTCAGGACCTCGCATCCTTCGGACGCAAGACGGCGCACCAGCGCCGCGCCCACCATGCCGCGATGTCCCGCCACCCAGACGCGCTTGCCCTTGAGATCGTACGTGGCGCGCTGTGCGTCCGATGTGGCTGACATCGCTGTCACCTGTCCGTGCGATCGAGCCGCCACGACTCGCGCTTCACGGCCTGAAGATCGCTCTCGACCATCTCGACGACGAGATCCGCGAAGGTCGTCTTTGCTTCCCAGCCGAGCTTCGCCTTTGCCTTCGAAGGATCGCCGAGCAGCACGTCGACCTCGGTCGGACGGAAATAGTTTTTATCGACCGCGACGAGGATCTTGCCGCTTTTCTCGTCGATGCCGACTTCATCGGCGCCTTTCCCCTGCCACGCTATCCTGCGGCCGACGCAATCGAACGCACGTTCGACGAACTCGCGCACCGAGTGCGTCTCGCCCGTCGCGAGCACGTAGTCGTCGGGCTCGGGCTGCTGCAGCATCAGCCACATGCCTTCGACGTAATCGCGCGCGTGCCCCCAGTCGCGCTTGGCGGAAAGATTGCCGAGGTAGAGACGCTCCTGCATCCCGTATTCGATCGCCGCGACCGCGCGCGTGATCTTGCGCGTCACGAACGTTTCCCCGCGCATCGGCCCTTCGTGATTGAAAAGGATGCCGTTCGAAGCGTGCATGCCGTAGGCCTCGCGGTAGTTCACCGTGATCCAATAGGCATAGAGCTTCGCCGCCGCGTAGGGCGAGCGCGGATAGAACGGCGTCGTTTCCTTTTGCGGCGTCTCCTGTACCTTGCCGTAAAGCTCGGATGTCGACGCCTGATAGAACCGCACCTTGTCGCCGATGCCGAGAATGCGGATGGCTTCCAGAAGCCGCAGCGTCCCCATCGCGTCGGCGTTTGCCGTATATTCCGGCGTCTCGAAGCTCACCTGCACATGGCTTTGCGCCGCGAGGTTATAGATCTCGTCCGGCTGATGCTCCTGGATGAGACGAATGAGGTTCGTCGCATCGGTCATGTCGCCGTAGTGCATGAAGAAGCGGGTGGCGTGCTCGTGCGGGTCGGCATAAAGCTCATCGACACGCGCGGTGTTGAACGACGAGGACCGCCGCTTCACGCCATGCACGGTGTAGCCCTTGTCGAGCAGCAGGCGAGCCAGATGCGCGCCGTCCTGCCCCGTGACACCGGTAATGAGTGCGATCTTCCCCTGCACGCCCAACCTCGACCTTTTGTTTTTGCCCGCAAGACATACTTGCGCGCCGGGGCGGCACGCAATGGCAAAGCGGGGCTCTAGGGGATCTGGCGGCCCTGGCGCTGCGTCACCGGGTCTCGTCGGGCGCCCGGTTATAGACATCGTCGGAGCGGATGATGTCGTCCTCCCCGAGATAGCTGCCGATCTGCACCTCGATCATCTCCAGCGGCACCTTGCCGGGGTTCTCCAGCCGGTGCCAGTGCGTCGCGGTGATGTAGACGCTCTCGTTTTCCTGCACCAGCTTCTCGACATTGCCGATGGTGACCTTGGCGGTGCCGCGCACCACGACCCAATGCTCCGAGCGGTGATGGTGCATCTGCATGGAGAGCTGCCCACCCGGCTTCACGTGCAGCAGCTTCACCTGGAAGCGCGCCCCCGTGCTCAGCGTCTCGAAAAACCCCCACGGCCGGAAGCTTTTGACGTGCTGGGCATACTCCTTGCGGTTGTCCGCCTTGAGGCGGGAAACCAGCGCCGAGACGTCCTGCGCGCGTTCCTGGTCGGCGACGAGCAGCGCATCGGGCGTGTCCACGATGACGAGCCCGGAAAGGCCGATCGTCGCCACCAGCGACCGCTCGCTGTGCACGAGGCAATTCTCGGTGTCGATGAGGATCGCATCGCCCTCGATGGCGTTCTGCTTCCCGTCGCGCTGCGCATTCTCCCACAGCGACGACCACGACCCGACATCGCTCCAGCCGACATCGATGGGCACCATCGCCGCCTTGCGCGTCTTCTCCATCACCGCATAGTCGATGGAAATATTGGGCGATCGCGAAAAGCCCGCATGATCGAGCCGCAGGAAGCCGAGATCGCGGCTGGCCCCCGCGAGAGCGGCACGCGCGGCCTCCAGAATATCCGGCGCCAACGCGCCGAGCTCGTCCAGGAACGTGCGCGCATGGAGAACGAATATGCCGCTGTTCCAGAAGAAGCCCTTGTCCGAAATGTAGCGCTCCGCCGTCGCGCGGTCAGGCTTTTCGTAGAACGACGAAACGGCGAATGCGCCCGCCTGATCCGGCAAAGGCTCCCCGCGCTGAATATAGCCATACCCCGTATGCGGCCCCGTCGGCGCAATGCCGAACAGCACGAGCTTGCCGCCACGCGCCACGGCCGCCGCGCGCTTCAATGCCTCGCCGAACGCAGCCCCATCCTTCACCACATGGTCGGACGGCATGACCGCGATAACGGCGTCCGGCGTCTTCTCCAGCGCCACAAGCGCCGCCACCGCAACCGCAGCCGCCGTATTGCGCGCCACCGGCTCCAGCACGATCGCTTCCGCATCGAGCGCCGCCGCGGACAGCTCCTCGCGCACCAGAAAGCGATGATCGTTGTTGCAGATGACGATCGGCGCGGAAAATCCCTCGCCCGAGATGCGCCGCAACGTAGCGCTGAGCAGGCTGCCGCTGCCGTTGAAAAAGCGAATGAATTGCTTCGGATACATGGTCCGCGACAGCGGCCACAGGCGCGTGCCGGAGCCCCCCGACAAAATCACTGGAACGATCATATTGTTCATCGCGCTACCATAGCCGCGGGCAGTGCCCCGGCAAGGCTCCCGTTCAGCCTTGGTTTCCCGCTGGCGCTACCCAGCGGCCACGGGCATCGAGAGAGCACACGGCACCCGCGGCGCACTCCCAACGGCAGCGATATGTCAGGCGAACGGGTGCCGCGCACCCCCTCAGGCTGAGGCAACCGCGGCAGGTGTCGCCGGAGCCTGGCCCGACTGCGCGGTGCGCGCGGCAAGCCGCGCCATCACCTCGTCGGTCAGCGCGCGCACAGCCGTGCCCACCTGCCCCGGATACTTGGCGAAATAGCTGCGCTCATAGGTCTGGAAGTTCGCCGCGTCCTGCAGCGCCGACATGCGTGGAATGGCCTGCGCGAAGCATGCGTTGTCGGCATTGCTCTCCAGCCAGCGGTGATATTCCTCGTCCGACGCCGAAGCGCCGTCCTTCAGATTGACGATGACGCCGAGATTCTCCGCAAAACCCATCTCCGGGTTCAGCGCCTTGAAGCGGCGAAACACCTCCAGCCCGCAAACCGAAACATAGTCGGCCTTGGTCGGCGAGATGTGGAAATCGGCTTCCCGCAGCCAGCACTCGGTCAGCACCGAAAGCCCCGGCGGACAGTCGATCAGCACGATATCAAACACCCGCTTCACACCCGTGAGCAGCTCGCCGATCACCTCGCGCAGCCGCCCGTGCAGGTTCTCCTTGGAGACCTCACGCTCGAGCAGGGTGAGTTGCATATCGCTCGGAAGCAGGAACAGCGAGCGCGCATCGTCGACGTCCGAGACGTTGCGCACGATGAACTTCGGCCAGTCGATGACCTGGTTCTTGAGCACCCGCGCATGCAGGTAATCGACGATGGTCGCGCCTTCGCTCTGCAGCTTGTAGAGGCTCGAAACGGACATCAGCATGCTGGACACGCTCGCCTGCGCGTCGCTGTCGATCACCAGCACGTTCTTGCCGTGGTAGGCCGAAATCGTCTCGGCAAGCGCCAGAACCAGCGTCGACTTGCCGACGCCGCCCTTGGTGTTCATCACTGCAATGGAATTGCGCATACCGACTGAACTTCCCCACCTCGTCGCCCCGGAGGCCGGCCGCATCAACGGACCTCGCTCCTCTCCATGGCGCGGGAATATGGCAGCCATGGGAACACGCCACAACCGAGGGCGAAACCCGCAAATTGGGCAATGGAAATAGTGCCCGATAAACCTTGCAGCGAGAGCATCGGCTGTCTTTCTCCAGCCTTTAACAGTTGCTAATAGAAGCTCGCTGCTTCGATTTCCTTCGGAGACCCTCCGTCATGGCTCACGCGCCGGCGCTTCGCTTCACCCGACCCCTTGTCGCAATTCTTCTCTCCGCCGCCACCGTCTTTCTCGCGGGCTGCGGCATCAACACCATCCCGACCTACGAGCAGAATGCCAAGGCGGCATGGTCGGAGGTGCTCAATCAATACAAGCGCCGCTCCGATCTCATCCCGAACCTTGTCGAAACGGTTAAGGGCTTTGCCGATCAGGAGCGCACGGTGCTCACCGACGTCGTCGAGGCGCGGGCCAAGGCGACGCAGGTGCAGGCGAACGTTCCACCCGACATCCTCACCAATCCGGAAGCGATGCAAAAATTCCAGGATGCGCAGAACCAGCTCGGTGGCGCGCTCGGGCGCCTGCTTGCGGTCGTGGAGCGCTACCCCGACATCAAGTCCGGCCAGAACTTCCTGGCGTTGCAGAGCCAGATCGAGGGCACCGAAAACCGCATCGCCATCGCACGGCGCGACTACATCAGCTCGGTCCGCGCCTACAATACCGAGATCACCACCTTCCCGGGCCGCATCTGGCGCGCGGTGATGTACCCGTCGGCAAAGGAGATGGCGACCTTCGACATCCCCGCCGAGGAAATGAAGGCGCCTAAGGTCGACTTCGGCACCAAGAAGTAGCAAGGGCGACCCCTAGGAGATCAGCGATGCCCGCGGATCGGCGCGCTTTGCCGTTGAGCTGGGCGCCGCGCCACAGCAGCGTGGCGAACAAGTCCGCGGCCTTGCTCGCTGCGCTGCTTTGGCTCGGAACGCTTTTCGGCGCGGCATACGCTGCGCCGACCTTTCCGGCGCTCACCGGACGTATCGTCGACGAAGCCGGCCTTTTGAGCCCGCAAGACCGCGCGGACATCACCGCGCAGCTCGCCGAGCTCGAGCAGAAGTCCACCGATCAGGTGGCTGTCGTCACGCTCAACTCGCTGCAGGGCTACGCGATAGAGGATTACGGCTATCAGCTCGGGCGCGCCTGGGGCATCGGTCAGAAGGACAAGAACAACGGCATCCTGCTCATCGTGGCACCCAACGAGCGCAAGGTGCGCATCGAGGTCGGCCGCGGCCTCGAGCCGGTCATGACCGACGCCATGTCGAGTCTCATCATCCAGAACGCGATCCTGCCCGAGTTTCGCCGCGGCGACTTCGCGGCCGGCATCCGCGCGGGCGTGCGCGACATCAAGGATGTGCTGCTCGGCGATGCCGAAGAGGTGAAGGAGCGCGCGCGTATCTCCCGCCACGGCGAGGATCTCGACATGTGGCAGGTCATTCTCATCATGTTCTGGTTGGGAATTGCGCTCTTCGTGCTGTTCGCGGTCGTGCAGTCGATCAGCACCGCGCCGCAGGCGGTCGGCGGCCGCAGGCGCCGCTCGAGCGGGCCGATCGTCATCCCCGGCAACTATGGCGGCTGGGGCGGCGGATGGTCCTCCGGCGGTGGCGGCGGCGGCTGGTCCGGCGGCGGTGGTGATTTCGGTGGCGGCGGCTCGTCGGGAAGCTGGTGATGCGTAACGCGGCACGAGCGCAGACAGAAGCGCGGGAGACATTCGCATGAGCCTGTTCTCGTCCGGCGACGAGCACCGCATCTCCGCCGCGATCACCGAGGCAGAGCGGCACACGTCCGGCGAAATCGTCGTCGTCGTGGCCGCCCAGAGCGACGGTTATCACTACGTGCCTCCGCTCGTCGCCGCCATCATCGCCCTTCTCGTGCCGTGGGTGCTCATCTTCTTCACGCAGCTCGGGCTCGTGCAGATCTATCTCATCCAGCTCGCGGTCTTCGTCATCATCACCGCCCTGTTGTTCCCGCTGAAGCTGCGCACGGCGCTCGTCCCCGCCAGCATCAAGCATCTCCACGCGCGTCGGCGCGCGATGGAGCAGTTCCTCGTCCAGAACCTCGACACGACCGCTGGACGCACGGGCGTGCTGCTCTTCATCTCCGTGGCGGAGCACCACGCCGAGATCATCGCCGACCGCGCCATCAACGAGCGCGTGCCCGAGGGGACCTGGCAGCGGATCATCGATAACCTCACCGATGCCATTGGGCGCGACCGGGCGACCGAAGGATTTGTCGAAGCCATCGCGGCCATCGGCGCGGTCCTCGCCGAGCACTTCCCGCCCGGAGAGCACGATCCGGGCGAGCTGCCCGACCATCTCATCATCCTCCCCTGATTTTGCGGCGCGGGTGGGCAAATCCGCCTGCGCGGCCACACCCTCGTGCGGGCTCCAGCCGGCCCGTCGTGCGCACCGGTCTCGTCCTGCTGCGGCACTTCGCGGCCTCTCAGACGGCCTGTGGTCTAGGCCCCAACCGGCTCGCCCCGTCGCCCCGAATGGCCGGAGCGCACCGTCGCAAGCACGACCTTTTTTCCGTGCTATAGGGCTCGCTGGATACCGACGACGGGGAACACACACCGTGGATATGGCAACGTCCGCTCACGACGCCGCAGCAACGGCGCGCGCGCCGCTCTCAGCACGCATCTCCTGGATGCTCTTCGACTGGTCCGTGCAGCCCTTCTACACGCTCATCCTGACGTTCCTGTTCGCGCCCTATTTCGCAAACATCGTCGTCGGCAACGGTCCCGAAGGCCAATCCATGTGGGGCTTCGCCGCGGCGATTGCGGGTGTCCTCATCGCGGTGGGAAGCCCGTTCCTCGGCGCCTTCGCCGATGGACGCGGACAGCGCAAACCCTGGATCGCGCTCTTCTCCGTCATCCTCGCCGCTGCCATGGCTTCGCTCTGGATCGCCACGCCCGCGGCGCCAATGGCGACCATCTATCTGGTGCTTCTCGCCTTCGTGTGCGCGACTGTCTGCGCCGAGTACACCGCCGTCTTCACCAACGCGATCATGCCGAGCCTCGTGCCCCACAGCGAGCTTGGCCGTCTTTCCGGCGCCGGATGGGCTTGCGGCTATTTCGGCGGTCTCGCCAGCCTGTTCCTCGTTGCCGGCCTCATCGTGCCCATGGGCGACAGCGGCAAGACGATGTTCGGGCTCGAGCCGCTGCTCAGCCTCGATACCGTTGCGCGGGAGGGCGACCGCATCGTCGGGCCGCTTTCGGCAGTCTGGTACCTCGTCTTCATGATCCCGTTCTTCCTGTTCGTGCCGGACATTCGCCAGAAGCGCGCCCATGACGGCCGCCCGGCCACCGCCGAGCTTTGGGACACCGTCCGCGCGCTGCCCGGCAACCGCGACATGCTGCTGTTTCTCGCCGCGCGCATGATCTACACGGACGGCCTCACGGCCATCTTCACCTTCGGCGGCATATATGGTGCCTCGGTGTTCGGCTGGGGTCCGCTGGAGCTGGGCCTCTTCGGCATCATCCTGACCCTCATCGGCGCCTTCGGCGCACTGATCGGCGGCGTGCTGGACGACCGCATCAGTGCCAAGTTCGTCATCATCACGGCCCTGGTTATCCTGCTCATCGGCGCGTTCGGCATCCTGTCCGTCGACGCCAACCACGTCTTCTATTTCGTCGAGGTCGCGCCGAAGGCAGCCGGCTCGGGGCCGTTCTCCTCGGTGGGCGAGCAGGTGTTCCTGGGCTTTGCGATCGTCGTCGGGCTCGTCTCGGCGCCCGTGCAGTCGTCCAGCCGTTCGCTGCTCGCACGCCTCGCCCCACGCGATAAGATCACGCAATACTTCGGCCTGTTCGCCTTCTCCGGAAAGGTGACGGCGTTCCTCGCGCCGCTGCTGGTGGCCCTGGTGACGGCCGTGAGCCAGAGCCAGCGCCTTGGCATGTCGGCCATTGCCCTCTTTCTCATGACCGGCATCGCCCTCATGCTGCCGGTACGGATGCCGGCACCCAGGGATTAGCGTGGCCTTCGGCAACCGATTTTCCGCTAAGCAGCACAATCGAACGATGGGCTAAGGCTATTTCTGCGGTTCGGCAAAAAACCGAAAACGGCCCTAGCCCGGAACCGGACCGCTTCCCATCTGATGGGCGAAAGGCCTTGGGCGGGCACGCCCCCGCTTGCCCTTCGGGCCGCAGCAGGAGTAGCTTCGATGAACCGCTTTGCCCCGTTGCTTGTAGCCGCTCTGATACCGGCGGCAGCCCTCGCCGCCGACGATAAAACAACAGCGACGACCAACGCCCCTCCGGCCAACCCGCCCGCCGTGAACGAGCCCGCGCCGCAACCGCCGCCGCGCACCGCGAGCGAGGTGATCGACGACGCCAAGGCAGCAACGAACGCCGCCATCGAGGCGGCAAAGCAGGCAATCCTGAAGGCTATCGACGACGCCAAGGAGAATGCCGGCGCCGGCATCGAGAAGGGCAAGAAGGCGAGCGAGGACGCCATCGACGATGCGCGCAAGGCCACCACGCTGCTCGACAAGGCCGCCGAGGCCGCGCGCGAGGTGCTCGACAAAGCCAAGCAGGCCACGTCTGAGGTTCTCGACAAGGCGAAGGACGCCGCCGACGACCTCAGCGCGCAGCAGAAGAAATCGACCGAGGCGGCCCCCGTTCCCACGCCACCTGTCGCGCCAAAAGAAGAGGGCCCGCGCGACAAGCACGAGCCCTCGACGACCGAAAACCAGAAGTGGCATTGACGCCCAACGCCACCGCCCGTTCCGCGGCGAGCCGCTCCGGACTTCGATGATCCGGAGCGGTAAGCGCCGGGGGATTACGGCGTTGTCGTCGTAGCAGGCGTCTCCGCGGCGGGTGTCTCGGCCGGCGCGGCCGGCGTTTCCGCGGCCGGTGCCGCCGGGGCCTCAGCCGCTGGCGTTTCCATTGCAGGCGCCGCCGGAGCGGATGCAGGTGCCGGCGCCGGCGTTTCCGCGGTAGGCGTCGGTGCTGTCGGCAGCGGCGTATAAACGTACGATACCCCTGCCACGATCGCGGCCAGGATAGCGGCGAAAATAATCACTCGGACGGCGGTGCTCACGGGATTGTCCCCCAAAAATGGATGATCGTGTATTTTAGGGCTTTCACGGAAACACGACAATAAAACGTCATAACATTGAAGTGCGGACCGGGAACGCGACGCATTTAATGGCAGCGATGAATCCGCGCCACACCGCCCTCGTGCCGTTGGATTATTTCGTTCATCGAAGGCGAAGGGATTGAAATGCGATGATCTTTCGCCCGGCGCTCAATCGCAAAGCATCGTGTCAACGGCGCCATCGCTGGCGCACAAAAAATAGGCGCCCGCCAGACCATGATCGCTTCGGACCCTATCAGTCCGAAGCGTGAATCATCGGTCTAGTCGAAAAAACTCGAGCCGCATCGCGATTCGAAGAAGAGCGTTTGTGCGCTAGCGCCTCGGACGCTCCGCCAGCATGAACCACGATGGTCCCATCTGCGGATCATTCCAGATCCGCTGCCAGCGAAAGCCCGCCTTCTCGTAGGCTCGCACCGCGCGCTCGTTCCGGATCGAGGGAAAAACACACACCGCCGTCGCCAAGGTGGTACCGAACACCTCCTGCTTCAGCGCCGCCAGCGCCGCCTGGCCCACACCCTTCCCCCGATGCTCCTCCGACGCGATGAAAAGATCGAGATCCCACGTGCCCGCGGGCAGATCCTGCGGCAGCTCCTCACCCCACGCGGTCGCATCCACCGCATGCGCATATCCCACAGGCACGCCGTCCGCCTCGATGATTCGGCACAGCGCATGGCGTGAGTTGAGCGCGATGTTCACCTCCGCCTCGGTCGCCGTGCGCGGTCCCCACCAGGCTTCGATGTCGGCACGCTGAAGCCAGCCGCGGATCAGATCCCAATCGGCGCGGCGCGCAGGCCGCAGGCGGACGTTACTTCCGCCCGCCATCGTCAGTGCCGGAAGTGGCGCAGTCCGGTGAACACCATGGCGAGACCCTTCTCGTCCGCAGCGGCGATCACCCCTTCGTCCCGCATCGAGCCGCCGGGCTGGATGACGGCCGTCGCGCCCGCTTCCGCCGCCGCCAGCAGCCCGTCGGCAAACGGGAAGAAGGCATCGGAAGCCACGACCGATCCTCGCGTCAGCGGCTCGTCGAGGCCGAGAGCGCGCGCTGCATCGGCGGCCTTCTGCGCGGCGATGCGCGATGAATCGACCCGGCTCATCTGCCCTGCACCGATGCCCACCGTCGCGCCGTCCTTCGCATAGACGATCGCATTCGATTTGACGTGCTTCGCCACCTCGAATGCGAACAGCAGGTCCGCGAGCTCCTGCTCGGTCGGCTTGCGCTTCGTCACCACCCGCAGATTGCCGGCAGCCGTCGTCCCGTTATCGCGCGACTGCACGAGCAGCCCGCCCGCCAGCGAGCGCACCATAAGGCCGCCCGCGACCGGATCGGGGAGCGCGCCGGTTGTCAGCAGGCGTAAGTTTTTCTTCGCCGCGAAGATCGACTTGGCTTCCTCCGTCGCATCCGGCGCGATAACGACCTCGGTGAAGATCTTCGTGATCTCCTCCGCCGCCGCCGCATCTATCGTGCCGTTGAGCGCGATGATACCGCCGAACGCACTGACGGAATCGCACCGCAGCGCCTTGAGATAGGCCTCCTTCAGGTCGCCGCCGAGGGCCACGCCGCACGGGTTCGCGTGCTTGATGATGGCAACGGCCGGTTGCGCCGTGCCGAGCTCCGCAACGATCTCCAGCGCCGCATCCGTATCGTTGAGATTGTTGTAGGAAAGCTCCTTGCCCTGGTGCTGCACGGCCGTCGCAACACCGGGCCGCGCATCGCCGCTGGCGTAGAACGCCGCCCGCTGGTGTGGGTTCTCGCCATAGCGGAGCGGAAACTTGAGACGCCCGCCGAAGGTGCGCCACGCCGGCATCTCTTCCCCCAGCGTCTGCGCGAACCAATTGCTGATGGCGGCGTCGTAGGCCGCCGTGCGCGCATAGGCTTTCGCGGCGAGACGCTTGCGCATGTCGAGGCTCGTCGTCCCGCCGTTGGCGCGCATCGCTTCGAGCACCGGCGCGTAGTCCTCCGGCTCGACGATGACCGTTACGCCCGCGTGGTTTTTCGCGGCGCCGCGGATCAGCGCCGGCCCGCCGATGTCGATGTTCTCGATACAATCGTCGAACGCCGCGCCCTTCGCCACCGTCGCCTCGAAGGGATAGAGGTTGACCACCAGCAGATCGATCGGTGCGATCGCGTGCTCCGCCGTCTGCGCCTCATGGCGCGCATCGCCGCGAATGGCGAGCAGCCCGCCGTGCACCGCCGGGTGCAGCGTCTTCACGCGCCCGTCCAGCATCTCGGGAAAGCCGGTCACCTCCGACACATCTTTCACCGCGAGCCCTTCGCCGCGCAGCATCGCAGCGGTACCGCCGGTGGAGATCAGCTCGACACCCATATCCGCAAGAGCGCGCGCGAACGCAACGAGCCCGCTCTTGTCCGACACGGAAAGGAGCGCGCGGCGAATACGCAAATCTTCAGTCATTCCACATTCCCTTCGGGCAGCCGCTCGACCGCCCAGTTGACTTCCGTCTCGCCGTAGCTCGCCCCGCGCAGCACGATCTGCAGCGCCGGGCGCGGACCGGAGCTCTCGGCGAAGTATGTGCTTTCCTCGATGGAGAGCCGCGCCCCCTGCACCGTGAAATGCCAGCGCTGCCCATCGGCCAGCGTAATCGTCGCCTCCCGCGGCGCCGCGCCGAGGCTGCAATGCACACCGGGCAGAAGATGGAAATGGATGGCAAACGGCAAGTCGGCGCGCAGCCGCACCTGCCCATTCGCGCCGTCGAGGCGGTCGCACCCCGCGAGCCGCAACCCATCCGTCGAGAGCCGCAGCCTGCGGGTGTGAATGAGCTCGTGACGGCGCTGGTAACCGTCGTGGCTCGCCTCCAGAACCACCTCGCCGTCCGCTTCCTCGATGCGCCATTCGACCCTCTCGGGATAGCGGATCGGCGGCGCTCCCATCAGCGCCTCAAGCTTGCGATGCGCGATGAGACGCGAGGACGACTTTTCGGCGAGCGTCAGCGTGTTGTGGCTCGCCGTGGCGCGCGCCGCCGGAAACCACTCCGCCGAAGCGGGCGCCGGGGTGCCGCCGTTCACGAACAGTGGCAGCTTCCCAGCGCTCATCTCGAAGGAGAGGCAGCCGGCCTGCGCACTTGCCGATAGCGGAAGCGGCGGCGGCGGCCCAACGTCGGCGATGATCACCGTCTCGCCGCGCTCCATCCGCGCATAGCCCGAGTGGCGTGCTGCCAGCAGCGGTGGCCGCGAGCCGTCATCGTAGGCCGCAACGGTCGCAACGCCCGCCGCGAGCGCACCCGACACGCCGTTGAAGCGCGCCAGCATCCCGTCGCCGAGACGCAGGTGGTGGAGCAGCGGCAGCATGCTGTCGAGCGCCCGGTGCAGTTGCTCGGGCAGGTTGCGATCGCGCGCGGTGAAGCATTGGCTGAGCGGCAAAAGGTCGAGCAGCAGCTCCACCAGCAGCGCGGGATTGCGCGTCACGTGCCCGCCGTCCGGCAACACCTGCCAGGCGAGTTCCGTGCAAAGGCTCGTCTCGGCCTCGCGCGCATACCTGTCGTAGCCCGCAACGGAAAGCGCCGCGAACGAAAGCGCGATGGTTGTGAGCAGGCGCGGATAGCCCATCTGCGCATCGCGGCGCGCGGAGGAAAGAAATCCGAACTGCCGGCGCAGACTGTAGGTGATGGCGCTGTAGGTCTCGCGGTCGGCGTCTTCCAAAAGCAGGTTGGCATGCGACAGCCACGAGATGAGGCGGCGCGCCGCCACCGCTGGCTCCGCCGAGACGCCGCGACGCTCGTTGCCGAAGCGGACGATCCATTCGAGCGCAAGGCGCCGCGCCGTATCGCGGGCGATTTCGGTATCGACGGCGGCGAGATTGCGCAGCCATCCGAAACCATGCAGCTCCTGCGCCCAGCCGAGGCTCGGCACTTCGATCTCGAACGGCGAGCGGCCCTTGAGAAGTACGACCGTGCCCGCGAGGCCGAACTGCCCGTGCTCGATCTCGTCCCAGAAGCTCGGATCGGCGGTACGCAGGTCCTGGGGCACGATCAGCAGGTGATCGATAGGCCCGGAGGGCTCCGCAAGGCGTCGCAAGGGCGCGGCCAGGGCGCCGGCCAAAGCCGAGCGCTTCACCGCATCGACGTTGATTACCGCTTTGCGCAGCCGGTCCTTGAGCGTCAGTTCAGCCATGGAGAACCCCGCACCGCCCACAATCCACGGCGCAGCCCGTCGCGGACCGCGCCTAGAGCATTTTCCGACGAAGCGGATGCCGGTTCGCCGTGAGAAAATGCGACCAATCAAAAACCTAGAGCGTCCGATCCGATTCCATCGGATCGCAACACGTTCTAGTTCGGACTAGCGCCGTCGCGGGGCCAATACAAGGCTGGGGCAAACCCAGGCTGTGCGCAGATCGGATAGTGTGCAGCGAATCAGTCTCGACGCACGAGTCGAGCGGCAAAAAAGCCGTCCATACCCGATAGCTGAGGCTGCGCGCGGGCAAGATGGAACGGCAACGTGCGCAAGTCGCCATCGGACGTGAGCCACTCGGCGGCAATCCCCGCTTCCCCAGCGACAATGGGCGACCGGACAAAGCGCTGATCACGAGCGAGAAAACGCACGATTTGCTGCACGCCCTCCTCCGGCTCCAGCGAGCACGTGCAATAGACCAGCGTACCGCCGGGAGCCACGAGACCGGCCGCATGGTCCAGCAGCCGTTCCTGGGTCTCGGCCAGGGCAGCCACATCGTCGGGGCGCTTCAGGCGTAAAATGTCAGGGTGGCGGCGGATCGTTCCCGTCGCGGTACACGGCGCATCGAGCAGCACCGCGTCGAACATGCGCCCCGGCGACCAGGTCACGGCGTCGGCAGCGACCGTCTCCGCCTTGAGCTGCAAACGCGCGAGATTGCCCTTGAGGCGTTCGAGGCGCTGCGCCGAAAGATCGAGCGCCGTGACATCGGCACCCGCTGCGGCGAGTTGCGCCGTCTTGCCGCCCGGCGCCGCGCAGAGATCGACGACGGCCTTCCCGCGTACGTCGCCCAGCAGCCGCGCGGGCAATGCCGCCGCAGCATCCTGCACCCACCAGGCGCCCTCGGAGAAACCGGCGAGATCCTCGATGCGCCCGCCGGCAGCGAGCCGCACCGTGCCCGTCGCCAGCACGTCGCCGCCGAGCTTCTCAGCCCACGCGCCAGGATCGCTTTTCACGCTGATGTCGAGCGGCGCCTCCGTAAGCGAAGCCGCCGCGATGGCGCGCGCGTCCGCCGTGCCGTAGTTGGTCGTCCAGCGCGCCATGAGCCATTGGGGCGTGTTCAGCGCAACGCCGTCGAGCGCTTTCAGAGCCTCGACGCCTTCGCGCGAAGTACGCCGCAGCAGCGCGTTGACGAGCTTGTCATAGCGCGCCGCATGGCGATCCCAGCGCGCCTGATCCACCGCGAGCCCGACGGCCGCGTGCGGCGGCGTCTCCAGGAAAAGAAGCTGCGCCACGCCGGAAAGAAGGATCGGCCAGAGTTTGCCCTGGCGCTTCGGCAGCGGCTTTTCGAGGAAGCCGTTGAGGAGCGCTTCGAGCTCGCCGAGGCGCCGCAACACGGTCGCCGCGATGAGCCGCGCCAGCGCCCGGTCGCGGCCTTCGAGCCCGCGGGCTGAAAATTCCTTCGCGGCGGCTCCGTCGAACGAGCGCCCGTCGTCGAGCACCGCCGCGATCACCGCGACCGCCGCTTCCCGGGCAGGAAGCCCCGGCGGCAGAGGAGCCGGAGCAGGCGCCTTGGGCTTGTGTGCATGCGTATGCGGGCGCTGTGGCCCGCGGCGGAATTTCTTTGCGCCGGGCGCGGCTTCCTTTGCCACGCGCGTCAGCCCCAGGGACCGCTGGAGGCGTTGCGCGAGCCCTGGCCCCAAGGCCCGGAGCTGGCGTCATCGTCGGCGTAGCGCGGCGGGGCTGCGCTGCCGCCACCCATCTGGCGCGCCAGTGTCTCCAGCGCCGCAATACGGTTTGCCGTGTTGGGATGCGTGGAGAAGAGGTTGTCCATGCCCCAGCCCTGCAGCGGGTTGATGATGAACATCGGCGCGGTGGCGGGTGCTGCCTCCGCCTCCTCGTTGGGAATGCGCTTCGCGTAGTTCTCGATCTTGCCGAGCGCCGAGGCGAGCCACAGCGGCTGTCCGCAGATCCGCGCGCCCATGTTGTCGGCCACATATTCGCGCGAGCGCGAGATCGCCATCTGCACCAGCATCGCGGCGAGCGGCGCAACGATGATCGCCACCAGCGCGCCGACCATACCGACAATGCCACCGCCGCCTTCGCGGTCGCTGTGCCCACCGCCGAACATCATGCCGAACTGCATATACTGCGCCAGCATCGAGACCGCGCCACCGATCGCGGCGGCGATGGTCATCGTCAGCGTATCGTGGTTCTTGATGTGCGCCAGCTCGTGCGCCATCACGCCGGCAACTTCCTCCCGGCTCAGCGCCTGCAACAGGCCGGACGAAGCGCACACCGCCGCGTTCTGCGGATTGCGCCCCGTGGCGAACGCATTCGGCTGCGGGCTCTCCATCACGTAGACGCGCGGCATCGGCAGGCCCGCGCGCTGCGCCAGTTCACGAACGATGCCGTAATATTCCGGTGCAGACCGTTCATCAACCTCGTGCGCGCCGTACATGCGCAGCACCATTTTGTCGGAGTTCCAGTAGCTGAAGAAGTTCATCCCCATGGCAAGGATGAACGCCACAACCATACCCGTCGTGCCGCCGACGAGTGCGCCGAGCGCTACGAAGATCGCGGTGAGCACCGCGAGCAGCATGGCCGTCTTGACGTAATTCATTCTTGTCGCAGCTCCGTCACCAACCAACAGAGAAATGCTATATGGATAGCGCTCTCGGCAACAACCAGACCCGGCTAGACCCAATGCATTCCAAATCCGACCCCGATCCGTCCGCGAAGGATGAGCGCCGGCTGACACCGGCAGCCCGCCGGGCTTTGGCGGAAGCCGAGGCGCGGCGCCAGGCCGAAAAAGCCGCTGCCGAACGGCGCGCCACCGAAATCGGCGGTCGCGACGGCCCCGATCCCGTTCGCTACGGCGACTGGGAAAAGGGCGGAATCGCTTCGGATTTCTAACGGCACCTTCGCCGCCGATGTCCTAACGGGCCGTTCACGAAGCACGCGCTCCGTGCCTCTCCAGCCGATTCCCATCCAAGATCCTCGCCCGCCGCTTTGTCGCCACTGCCGCCAACCGCTTGGCGGCCTTCGGCCCTATAGTGAAAGCTGAATAGCTTTCAGGAACACCTATGCGCCGCTCTGGCAAGAATTCCACGCGCCTTCTGTTCATCGTGCTCCTGCTGGTCGTTGCCGTGCTGGGCGCCCTCCGCTTAGGCCTCGTCCCGCAGCGCTATGCGCCGTTCGCGCCCATCTCGCTCGACGAGCCGCCCGTCTGGTTCGTCGACGCGCGCCTCGCCGCCCTGCGCCACGATCCCGAGACGTGCCGCGCCGTACTGAAAGCACCCCACATCGCCGCGACGCCGATTCCCGATCGCGTCCGCCCCGACGGCTGCGGCTGGACGAACGCGGTGCGCATCGCAAAGGTCGGCGGCGCGGAGATCGGCCTTTCACAGCTCACTTGCGAGAGCGCCGCGGCGCTGGCCCTCTGGGTCGAGCACGATGTGCAGCCGCTCGCGATGGCAATGTTCGCCAGCCCCGTCACCTGGATTCAGGATATGGGCACCTACTCCTGCCGCAACATCATCGGCAACAAGCGCTGGCTCCATACGCGCAGTCAGCACGCCTATGCCAACGCCGTCGACATCGGCGCGTTCCGCCTCGCTGACGGCCGAAAGATAAGCGTCACGCGGGACTACCGCGCCGATACGCCGGAAGGCCGGTTCCTGCGCGAGGCACACATGCGGGCTTGCCGCTACTTCCGCGTCGCCCTCGGGCCGGAGTTCAACGCCGCACACCACGACCACCTGCACCTCGACCGGGGAATGCTGTCGAGCTGCAAGTGACGCTGCCGCCAGCTTTGCACCAATAGATCACGGGTCGCACCACCAGTCGTCGAGCGCCATCGCAGCGGTGACCGCCTTCGCGCCGATCGACGCAATAGGCTGCGGTGGCAACGGCAAGGAATTTCGATTGACGAACCACAGCTCCGTCAGCTCGCTACGCCGTCCGAGCACGAGATCGCGCAGGATGCGGCCATTCATATGCGTCATGGCAACGCCGTGCCCGGTGCAGCCGACGGAATAGAACGCCCCGCCTCCATGCAGCGTGCCGATCTGCGGCGTCGAGTTCGCGGTGACGGAGAACGCGCCGCCCCAGCGGTAAGCAATCGGCACACCCGCGAGCTGCGGGAAAGTTGCCGCGATGTGACGCTCCAGATGCCGCCACGCCGCAGGATAGGCATCGTGATCCATTCGCCCGGCAAGCGGCACGAACCCTGGCCCGCCGCCCAGCAATAGCCGGTTGTCCGGCGTGAGCCGGTAGAAATGCATGAAGTTGCGCCCGTCCTCGATGCCTTCACGGCCTTGCCAGCCGATGGACGCATGCTGCTCCGGCGTCAGCGGTTCGGTGACCACGATGTAGACGAACGCCGGCATCTGCTTCAGGCGCAAGCCGGGAATGAGATGCGAGTAGCCGTTGCTGGCGAAGACGATCTTCTCCGCGGTGAGCGCACCACCCTCGGTGAAGAGACGAAACTTACCTCCCGCACGTACCACATCCGTGACGCGCGA
>DASRYA010000191.1:0-21500 GCA_035687305.1 Hyphomicrobium sp.
ACCGATGCGGAGCGGCTTGCCGAAGTAGTCGACAACTTCGAAGGTCGGCGCAACATCGCCGATGTCGGGACCGTGGTCGGTGATCATTGCACCGAGCGGAGCGGACCGCTCGTGAAGGATGCCGACCTGCCGAGTGATGCCCAGGAGCACGACCGCACCAGCGATAACCGTGAGCCAGAGCAGCACGTTTGATGCAATCAGGAATTCGATCGCCATTCTGTACTGCCTTTCCTAGTAAAGATGACCGTTGTTCTTAGCGACGTTCATGACTCCGCCGAGAAGCCCGGCCGTGAGGTACAACGTCATGGCGACCCCTGCGGCCATAGCGCCGGTAGTGATGTCGAACAGTGTCGCGGTGCGCGAGACATCCACGAAACCTGCCAGCATCAGAGCCCCGACACTCAGCGCTCCGTTGCGCAGTACGAGCAACCAGCTCAGCGGCTGCCTGTACCCGTTACGAAAGCAACCGCAGTCGATTGCTTTACGTCCACGCGCAACGTTGATGGCGATAGCGAGAGCGAACAGCAGAAGCAGTCCGCTCGCCGCCGCCGCTGCGTAGGGAACTGCCGGATCGACCAGCAGCCCCACCGCAACAGCCAGTTCCACCCACGGAAGTACCGCGGCAAACGGGGCGGCGAGTGCCTCCGGCATCAGCCGGAAATTACGCACCACTCCGAAGAACTCTTCCTGGTGGCGCAGCTTGGAATAAGCTGCGCCGGCGAACAGGAGAGCGAGGAACACTCGCAGGAAGATCGTCACCAGTGGGTCAGACAAAAACCACATGGTTTCCTCGATCAGTTGTCGTGGGCGATGATCACCTGCGGGCCATGGCCCAGCTCGTTCGTGGTGTGGAGAACCTTACCGTTCTGGGAGTCCAGCGTGTAAAGCGTCTTCTCACCGGTCGAGAGAGCGTAGAGCGCGGGGTTCTTGTCCTGGCTCACGGCGATCGAGTCGATGTCACGGCCAAGATCGATCTTGCGCAGGCGCTTGCCGGTCTTGACGTCGTGCACGAACACGAAGCGGCTCGGATACTTGTGGGTCCACTTCGCGCGCTGATCACCGAGGAGGTAAACCTCGCCCGAGTCACGGTGGTAAGCGACCGGCAGCCAGCCGCCGACGCGCCAGTTGTCCTTCTTCTCCTCGTCAGTGAAAACATCGAACGGCGTGCCGAACTTGGCTTCACCCGACGAGACGTCGACCGGGAAGATCTTGCCGTCATAGGTCGGCCACACGAGCTGGCCGCTCTTCATGGAGAAGGCCGGCGTGTTGATGAGGTAGTCGTCCTCACCATGGAACGGCTTCGTCTGGGTAACTTCAGACTTGCCATCCTTGCCGTACTTCACCTTCGCCATGCTGCCGTCGCGGCAGTGCATGAAGAACGTGTCGTTGGAGGACGGGAAGATGTGATAGCAGTCCGGCACGTCAATCATGTTGACGAACTTCTTGTTCTCGATGTCGACGAGACCAACCTGCGGCGACGGCGTGAACTGATAGAAGAGAAGCGACTTGTTATCCGGCGTGACGGTCGTCAGCCACGGATAGGTGCCGATGAGGAAGCGGCTCTCCGGAATGTCGATGTCGGCGATCACATCGTGGGTCTTGGAATCGAACACCTCGATGTAGTCGTCGCGCTTACCGTGGGAAACGCGCGAGTAGATCGTGCTCGCCTGGCCGAAGTAGCTGCCGTCGGTGGCAGCGAAGGGGTTGGTCAGGAAGCCACCGTCGATCATGCCCAGCACCTTGCCGTCGTTACCGTCGACGGTGAACGTGCGGGTGGTGACGGCGAAGTGAGCCGGGTCGGTGATGTAGATGCGGCGGGAATCCGGCGCAGGCGCCTTGAGGATCTCCGGCGTATCTTCGAGCTCGGACGTGGCAGAGGCACCGAGTTGCTTGGGAACCTCAGCGCCCGTCGGGCCCTGCTGGGCATTGGCTGCACCGGCGAGAACCAGGCTGGCAACGCCGGAGAGCAGCGCAATGCGATACTTCTTCAGCGTTTCAGTCGTGGTTGGGATGTGCGTCATTGTTTCCTCCTTGAGGCAGCGTTGTTCTGTTGCTGAGAGACGACGTGAACTTCAGACGAGATAGAGCGTCATCACGGCGGTGCCGGCGGCAACCAGGATGGCTCCATCGAGCATTGCAGCCTGCTCCTGCCGACGAGCCAGCCATGCCGTGATGGCGCGGTCGCTCATCGGAAGCGCGTTCAACATGAGCGGCAGGAAACGGCCGAGGTTGAACACCAGGAAAATGCCGATCGCGAATTCGACGGAGCCCGAGAAGAGCGCGGCACCCGTCACCGCGTACAGCAGCGGCGTCTGCACGTAGGTGAGATAGTTGAGACCCAGCGAGAAGCCGTAGAGCAGGCCGATCACCCACTTGGGGAAGCGCTGACGCGCATCGTGGGGAACCTGACAACGCCGCTGCGGATAGGGAACGCGCAGGAATCCGAGCTGGTGCGCACCATAGGCGACCATCAGAACGGCGAAGACCGGAAGCGTGTAGGCCAGGTAGGATCCAAGGCCCATCGCGTAGCCGGCATAACCCAATGCGCCGCCGAGAACGAGCGCGCCGAGGCCATAGCCGACGAAGTGAGCGATGAGTGTCGGCGTCCACTCGGCAACCGCGCGCAGCGAATAGTTGCCATTCGGGCGGAGCAGGCAGACACTGGAATAGCCGCAGGGCGACCAGGTGGAGAGCAGACCACCTGCAAATGCGGCCGGAACGAGCAGCCACAGCATAGCCGTTTCGATGGCTACGCCCGTGCCGAAGTGAAGCGCAGCGCCGACACCGGCGACAGCGCCAAGCGCCATGAGTGCAAAGCGCGCAGCGGCAGACCATTGCCGGGCAAAGAGCATCGCATCTTCGACGCCCTCGACCATATCTTCATGAAATGAGTGAGCGTTCTGTTGCCAAGTTTCGGCCATTCGAAAGCCTCCCCTCTCGGTGCGTTTCCCTAGTCGACATTTTTATTTGCCGACGTCGTGCGCCGGATTGCGTTGCAGTCGTGCTCAGGATCGGTCGAAGGCAGCGCCTCATCGTCACCTGGATTCAGCAGTCAGTACCGGGCAGAACCTCCATCTCGCCGGGTCCGAACCGCTACAGCGCTTCAAAGGAAGCCACTGCGCGAGAACAGCCCCGTTGCCGGGTGGGCCCTTGGTTGTGGGTCAACCCGGAACAGCTGCCACCATGACGTGTCATTCTGTCACCCGCCTCGAAGCTCCCTTACATTTTCGACAAGAAGCAAAAAACTTTGGGGAGACTTGCGCGGAACGCGCCGGCGCGCGTGCCGGGGCGATGGGCCGGATCGGCCTTTGCGCGCTTAACCATAGGTCGGCGGCTTTCACTGCCGAGTGAGCGCGGGAGCACGCGAATTCAAAAAGCAATACGCCTCCCCGAAAGGAGGCGTATCGAGCCGCAGCAATGCGCAAACGCTCAAGGATCAGGATGCGCGCCCGGCAAAGTGCGCAGCGGGCCTGTAATAGTTGTCGTAGACGTACATCGTCGTCGAAAGGCCGAGCCGGTCGATGATGTAGTAGTCCATCCACTTCGCGTACTGCTGAGCCGGCACCTGCCGGTTGGCCAGCTTGAAGTTGCAAATGCCGAGGGTCTTGAGATCCCTCACCTCGTCCTGGGAAAGCGTGAAATTCTTGATGCGTTTGACGTCTTTGGGCTCTTCCAGGCGCGTGAAGCGGTCGGCATGCGCGCGCTGGCAAAAGCCGCTCGTCAGGTCCTCCCAAAGGTCCCAGTCGTCCTCCAGGCAGGCTTTGCTGATGAGGTCGTAGTGGTCCTGGCGAATGCTGCACTCGCGAAAGCAGGTCTCGTTGACGAGCAGTTCGAGCCGCTCTGCGCCCAGGCGCTCGATCATTTCCTGCAACACCTTTGCCCTGTAGTTGAGATGCGGCGGCAGCACGAAAACGTCGTAGAGATCGGCGTGGTCGTAATAGTATTGGGGATCCTTGTGGAAGTGCGTTAGCGAGTGAATGAGCCGGTAGTCGGGAAACCGGTCGCGGATGTAGCGCGCAAGCACATGGCTGCCCACGATGACACCGTTCCCCTCACGGTAGCAGCGCTCCAGCATCCAGTTGCAGCGCTTGTCGCCCAGGTGCTTTTCCTCAATGAAAAGGTTGGAGAACACCAGGTTGAAGGTGATGCCTCGGCGATTGTATTCCTGCACGAGACGGGCGAACGTCTCCTTCGTTTGCCCCGCCGCGAATGAGTGCGGGCGCCCGCCCGCCCACTTCATGCCGAAGTGCTGATCGTAGACGGTGAAGCTGATGCCTCCGACGCCGAGCTGCTCCAGCGCCGACTTGGCCGACGTCACGTGCTGAAAGCCGTTGATCGCGCCACCGATATTCCAATGCTCCGGCGACTTTGGCTCGTCCGTGGACGTTTGCGCAGATCGCTGTCCGCCGGGCACACTTTCCTGGCTCATCGAAGATCCTCCCTGGCTTATATCGTTAAGCGGCCGGCAGTGATGTCCGACGGCCGGCGTCGCCCGGCTGGTCCGCGCGCTCAACAAGAAGTCCGCATGGAGGTTGCAAGCGACAGCGCAAAAGTGTGCGACCTGCACTTTGCACGCGCCTCAAGGCTTTCTTACAAGCTTGCCAAAAAGCCCGAAAAACAAGGGTTTTTCTTGACGAACGTCAGCATTCGCCGCTTCGCAATGCGGGCTACTTCGGCGTGACGCCGTAGCCGGAGCGCAGCCGCAATCCGAACTGGGGACGCGTGAAGGGATCGTTCGGGAAATTGATGATCACCCGCAGACCCGGCTTGTTGTCGACGATCTCGATATACGCGCCGTGCAGCTCGGCGATCGCGACGGCGAAGGGGATGCCGAGCCCGTGGCCCGACTTGCCGTGGGAGTTTTCAAGCCGGTAGAAGCGCTCGAAGAGATGCTCGATCTCCGAGGGCGGAACGCCCGGCCCGTTATCGGAGACGATCACCTCCAGACCCGTCCGGAGCTGACGCAGCTCCAGCTGGATCACCGTGCCCTCGGGGCAATACTGAATGGCATTTTCGACGAAGTTGACGATCATCTCCATCAGCAATTCGCGGTCACCGCTCACCGGCCTCACCGGCTGATTGGTGATGCAGATCGCAAGCTCATCGCCGTGATCGGTAATGATCGGCTCGTAAACCTCCGCGACGTGCCGGAGCAGCGCTGGCAGATCGACATCGACGAAGCGCGAGCGCCGGTCGCCCGACTGCAGTTCGCCGATATTCAGCAGCGCCTCGAAGATGACGACGAGGGAGTCTATCTCCTCGATCCCCTCGTCGATCTTGCGCGAAAGGTCCGGGCTGCTGAACTCGCATTTGCTGACGAGCTCTAGCCGCTGCCGCAGGCGCGTGAGCGGCTTCTTGAGGTTATGCGCGATGTCCGCGGACATGTAGTTGAGGTTCCACAGCAGCCGTTGCGCATAATCCAGCGTGCCGTTGATCGCCAGCTCGAGATCGGAAAGCCGGTCCGAGCGCCCTAGCATGGGAACCCGGCGGTCGGTGCTACCCGACACGAAATCGAACAGCGTCGATGTCATTTCATCGACGCGCGCGCGCGACCGGTTCGACAGCACCATGCCCGCCAGGAACATCAAGGCGAGCGCCGTCAACAGCAGCAGGGCGAACCCGATGATCGCATGGTCATGGGCTTGCGCCGCTTTGACCTCACTAAGCCCCACCAGGAGTTTGCCCTGGGACAGCGGCGCCGATGCGACATGCACCAGCCGCTTGGAGAGGCCCCATCCGACCCCGCGCGAACGGATGGAAAGGTTAGCGGTGCTCCACGCGACATCCGGCGCAAGATCCGCCGAAGTGTGCAGAAGAATGTCGCCATTGGAATCGCGAATCGAGACGAATGGCGGATCGGGATCGGCCCACGCGGGCTCGGCCTTTACGAAATTGACGAGCGCATCGAGGCCATATTGCTTCTCGTAGGCAACGAGCGCGTCCAACACGCGAGCCACGCGCGCCTGGGTGCGCGCAGTTAGCTCTCCTTGGGACTCGATGAAGAACGAGGAGAATAAAAGACTGAAGCCCAGAACCAGAAGCAGGCCAACCGCACCGACAATTTGAACGTGGTAACGCGTGAGTTGAAGATCAGGCTTCATATATGGAATAGCCGCAGCCTCTCACCGTGTGAATAAGGGGCGTCTTGAACGGCTTATCCACCTTTGCCCGCAACCGCGATATGTGGGTTTCCACCACGCTCGTTTTAGGCTCGAACCGGAAACCCCACACGCGCTCGAGCAGCATCGTGCGGAGCACAACGCGGCCCTTATTGCGCAGTAGTATTTCAAGAAGCAAGCACTCTCTGGGCAGGAGATTGATCGGTTGGCTGTCGCGCGTGACGATCCTGTGCGCGACATCCATCTCGAGGTCACCCACCGTCAGCTTCTCGTGCTCGTCGCGCATCGGCGAGCGTCGTCCGAGTGCATTGACGCGCGCCAGCAGCTCGGAGAAGGCGAACGGCTTCACGACATAGTCGTCGCCACCAACGTCCAATCCCTGCACGCGCTCGTTGATGCTGCCGAGCGCGGTGAGGAACAATATCGCCACGGGCCGGCCGCTGCTGCGCAGCGTGCGCGCGACGGACAAACCATCGAGCCCCGGCACCATGCGGTCCAGGATGACGAGATCGAAGTCCTCTTGAATGCCGAGCAGCACGCCGTCCTTGCCGTTCGCTACGACGTCCACGGTATGGCCGGCTTGCCGCAACCCGTTGCCCACGAAGGCGGAGGTTTCGGCGTCATCCTCAATCATCAATATTCGCATGGCCGACGCGCCTCGCTGCTGCAGATGTTCACAGTCAACCATCCATTTTCTACTTAGAAGCACTCGACTGCGCAACAACGTCGCTGTGGCGAAAGGAGTTAAACATTACACGCGCTGTAATGTTGCTCTTACCGGTGAGCGGTGAGGTTCTCTGGACGCGCATCACCTTTTTCCGTCACCGATCGTCGCCCGGATTTATCGCCACCTCCGATAGATGTCCCTTCGCTCATCCGAGGCACCGCTCACGCGCGCGCCCCACATTTTTCCGTCCGCGAGATATCGTTCCACACCCACTCCACGCCCGTCGTTGCGATCAGCGCGCGCGTCTTACAACATACGCCAAGGTCCAGATCGCCCCGCCCACGGGATGCCGCGGTGAGGCATCCGCGGGGACGAATTTCGTCTTAGCCGCGCGCAGAAAACCGATCGCCATGCGCGGTGCGGAAGGTGCCCACCGAGGCCAGCCGCACACCTGCGACCTCAGCATAGGTGAGCCGAAGCGGGAACGTCGCCTTACAATTTGTGTAAGGATCAAGGTGCAAGCGCATCCGTCATTGACCCGCCCCCGCGACAGCGTGACCATTGTCAGAGAGGAAACGCACGAGATTCGTCAGCCAAAAGACGAACATCGCGAGGAGCACGATGGCAAACAAGTTCATCGCAGATCGCGTTGAGCCCTCAGCAGCCGGTGCAAATGCGGCCCAGCGAAGCCCCGCCAAGGCAAGGCCCGCCGGCTCGCCGCCAGCGGACGTCCCCCGCGCGCCCGCTAAAAAGCAAGCCGGCGTTTCCCGGAGAGACCTCATCGGCGGCCTCGCCAAGTCAGCGGGCATCGCCTGCCTCGCCGCCGTCGCGCTCGATCAATACGTGCGCAGCGCACGCGCCATCGACGCGACAGCGCTGCGTCCACCGGGCGCCATCGATGAGGAGCAGTTTCTTTCCGCCTGCGTGCGGTGCGGACTTTGCGTCCGCGCATGTCCCTATGACACCCTCAAGCTTGCGACGATGGGCGACCCGGCGCCCCTCGGCACGCCGTACTTCATCGCACGTGAAGCATCCTGCCTGATGTGCCCGGATGTTCCATGCGCCCGCGTCTGCCCCACCGGCGCCCTCGACCGAAACATCCCCGACATTCGCCATGCGAACATGGGCATTTCGGTGCTCGTCGATCACGAGACGTGCCTCAACTACAAGGGCATGCATTGCAGCATTTGCCATCGCGTCTGCCCCATCCGCAACGAGGCGATCACGCTCGAGAAGCAGACCATCAAGGGACGCCAGATGCTCATCCCGACCGTGCACTCCAATAAGTGCACGGGTTGCGGAACCTGCGAGAAGCATTGCGTGCTCGAGGAGGCCGCGATCCGCGTGCTTCCGCGGCCGCTGGGTCAAGGCAAGTCGGGCCGCAATTCAGCCGGCCGCCCGATTACCGGACATGGCGGGCTGCGTCGGGATATCTGAGAATGGACGCCAAGGCCCTCCTTTATAAATACACCTCCGATGCGCGCGCCTACGCCGCCACACGGCGCGGCTGGCTATTCGCCCACCGCATCTGGCTGGCGCGGCGCGCTTCGCAAATCCTCGTACTCGCGATCTTCCTCACCGGCCCCTGGTTCGGCCTCTGGATTGCAAAGGGTAACTTCGCATCGAGCGAGATCCTCGGCGTGCTGCCCCTCGCCGATCCTTTCATTTTCCTGCAGTCGCTATTCGCACTCCATAAGCCGATCATGCTCGCGGTGATCGGCGTTGCCACCATCACGGCTTTCTATTTGATCGTCGGCGGTCGCGCCTATTGCAGCTGGGTCTGTCCCGTGAACGTCGTCACGGACAGCGCCTACTGGCTTCGCGAGAAGCTCGGCCTCACCCGCGACCGCAAGCTCGACAAGCGCACGCGCCTCTGGGTTCTCGTTGCAGCACTGCTCGCGTCGCTGCTGACCGGCACCATCGCTTGGGAATTCCTAAATCCCGTCAGCCTGCTTCAGCGCGGCATCATCTTCGGCATCGGCGCAGGATGGGGCATCATCGCCGCCGTGTTCATGCTGGATCTCTTCGTCACCCGCCGCGGCTGGTGCAGCCATCTCTGCCCGGTGGGGGCGTTCTACGGATTGATCGGATCTGCGAGCCTCATCCGCATAAGCGCGATCAACCGCCCCGCCTGCACCGATTGCGGCGCGTGCTTCAAGGCCTGCCCGGAACCCCACGTCATCACGCCCGCACTGAAGGGCACGGGCACACACCTCATCCTCGCCGGCGATTGCACGAACTGCGGCGCGTGCATCGATTCCTGCTACGTGGACGTGTTCCAATATGCCAGCCGGCTTTCGCCCAGGCACGGCCCGCCGGAGCAATACATCGACACGGCGACCACTTCCGCCCGTCCTGGACGCGCTGTAGCCGCGGCGGCCGAATAAAGCGGCTGCAATGCGAAGCCGCGCGGCGGAGCACGCGGCAGCGAGAAAGCGTCACAGCCTTCAGCAGCGCCCACGGTCTCTCAGCGGCCTTTGATCATGCGTCTTAGGCCAGCGATCGTCGAGATATAGACGTGGAACAGCAGGAACAGCACGCCGGCAACGCTCGCCCAGTAGTGCGCGAGCGCAAACGGCCACACGCCTCCGAGCCCCGCCACGGTCTCCGGCATGAGCTCGGGATAGTACAGCACCAGCCCCGTCGCGATCAGCAGCGGCGAAAGAATGACGATGCTGGCGATCGAAAGGAGATGCTGGATGAGAATGAGGAAGCCGCGCGATAGCTCCAGGCGGCTCGGTCCCTCGTCCGAAGCGTCCGGCTTCATGGGCGCGCCGTTCCACACGTAGCCCGCAAACTTGCCGATACGTGAGAACAAGCCGTTTCCGATCCGCTGATAGCGCCGCCAATACCCGTTTGCCAGCGACGCGGCGAGGAAACCGACGAATAGCACCGAGAACAGGATGCCCGTCACCTGATGCAAGGTATCGGCAAGCCCATAATCGATCAGCGCAAACGAAGCGGAGGAATAGGTCAGCACGATCCCCGTCACCGCCAGGATCACGAACAGAACCGCGATACCCCAATGCCAGAGCCGCAGCCAGAGCGGTGTCATGGCCTGCTCTCCGACTTGCGCCAGCGCGCCAGCGTGCGCCAGCCGCCGTGTGCGCCGACGAGCACCAGCCCGGCGGTCACGAACAGATAGGCGGCAATGTCGGTCCACCGGTTCCGGTTGGCGCCCATCACGTAGCCGTCCTTCAGGATCGCCGCGTTGTGAAAGCCCGCAGTCTTCCCATCGGGCGTACTCGCGTAACGATAGAGGCGGCTGAGCAGCACGCTATCGATGCTGTGGCACGTGTTGCAGCCCTGATCCGCCTTCATGCCCTTGGGCAGATCGTGCGCCACCTTCGTCGCCACGCTCGAATGGCAGTCCACGCAGCGCGTGCCCTGCAAATGCAGCTCCGCATAGGGCATGTAAGCGTGTGCAGCGACGAGGCTCGGCTTCGCGGGATCCTTCAAGGCGACGGTCGACCCATCCATATGGCAATGCAGACAGGGTCCGTTGTCGTTCTTCAGAATGGCCTGGGGATCTTTGATGCGCGCGGTCGCTTGGAAGTAGTGCGGTTCGTGACAGTGCTCGCAGGTGAAACGGTGCTTCGCGGTCGTGTCCCGGTCTCGCTTGCTGACGACACTTATTCCCGACGTTGCGCCGACTTTTCCCGTCGCCGTGCCGCAGCACTTTTCCTTCTCGTCCTGGTATTCCGTGAAGTGCGCGCTCGCCTCGAATTCCTTCCGCATCCGCTCGAAGTCATAGGGCTTGTCCGCCTCTGCCCCTTTCGGCTCCGTGCGCGGATGGCAATCCATGCACGTTTCCGTCTTCATATTCCGGTGCGGAAACGTCGTGAAGCCTTTCGAATGGCAGTCGGCACAGAGCATTTTTCCATGGTCCCCCCGTTCGAACTGAGGCATCGCGATCGTGGAGCTCTTGGATTGATGCTCCTTTCCGTCGAGGTGATGCTGGCTCTCACCCACGTGGCATGCGAGGCAGCGCATGCGCTTCATCAGATCCTGCACCTGCGCTGTGGCGGCGTCAGGCAGAACAAAGACCGCGAGCACGATCAGAGAGAGAGCCAACCACTCCGGAAGGCGCCGGCGCACACCGTTCGAAGCTGGGTGTCGCGCCGTCTGTCGCGCACGCAGGAGCACCCACGCACCGACAATGCTGGGAAAGGGCTGCCGCGCTCCGGCCTTACTCGGTGGATTGCGCTCTCGAAGCATGTGCGCTGCTGACTGTTCTGGCGGGGGCCGAAGCGGGCGTTGTGCGGATTGCGATAGACCGGCTCTTTCAGTACGTGCGGACGAAGCAGCGCTCGCGGACCGACGCGCGTGTGTTGCTTGGCGTTTTCGGCATGGCGTCAAACGCGGCAGCCGGAAAACCGCGCGTAGCCGCGCCGGTCAGCGACCGGCGCCGTCGATGTGCTGTCCGTCATTCACCACCGTCCTCCCGTTGCGGCGTTGGTGTTCTCGCGCAGCAAGACGGGCAAGCCGTCAAGCTGCGGCTCGGAAATAGCTGCCGCATTCGCCTTCCGCGTCACGCGCGTTCCGGTGCCGAAGGCATCGAAGGCGAAATGACACTGCGAATGTGCGCGGCAAAGTTTTCAGCAGTCTCGAAGGTTTCTTACATTTCTGGCAGGGTAGGAAAGCCCGTCCGCTGGCGGGATCTCCGATGCGGAGCTCCCCGCGCGATTGCGACGGAAATCCATGGCTTTGGCCGAGTGGCCGCCACGCCATCGCAACGCCGTGGACCACGATAAATTCACGCAACTGGCACGCTGAAATCGGCGCTCCGAGGCTAGAGCCGCCTACCAAGGGAACCGGGAAGCCCGCTTCACCGTGCCTCTGACACGCGAACCGCTGCGCTCGCTTCCTGGCGGGTTAAACGCAAAACGGGGCCGATAAACGGCCCCGTTCTCTTCATTTCGGTTCACTGACCGCGAAGGCTCAGGGTAGCGCCAGCGTGGCGGAGAACACGAAGCGCTCATCGCACAGGTTGGTGCCGTTGCCCGTGTAGGAAAGACACTCACCCGCACTGAGATCGGTGTCCCAGTAGCGCAGATCGAACGTCAGCTTATCGACCGCGAGCGAGAGGCCCGCATTCCAATAGCTGTACGACGTGCCGCCGTTGTAATCGTCGACATAGCCATAGAGACCGGAAATCGACGGATCGAATACATGGAACTTCGGCAGCGCATAGGCGAGGCCGAACTCGTAGACGCCCCATTCCTTGTCCTTGTAGTCGGGCGAATAGTAGAACGTGGCGGTGCCGGTCAGCTTGTCGGTGATCTCACCGCTGACGCCTGCCTTGAGCTCGAGAATGTCGTAGCCGTTCGAAGCACCCGGATAATCGTAGTAGATCACGCCGAAATCGAACGTCGCCTTGCCCCACGTGGGTTTGATGCCCGCGTAGAAGTCGGTTTCGATGTTGGCGTCCGGATCGCTCGTCCAGTCGATGCCGGTCGCCCAGACACCGGCATAGAAGATGCCGTAGCCGATACCGAACGAGCCCTGGATAGTCGGATCGTTGTCGGACTGCGACACACCGCGGAAGACATAGTCGGACGTGCCCGTCAGCGTGAAGGAGTAGGTGAACTCACGCTCTGCTTTCGGTTCGTCCTTGAGACTGCCACCGGCGAAAGCGCTCCCGGTGAGAGCGAGAAACGCGACGCCCGCTATGCTACACAGCTTACTTACCCTGCGAGACTCGGCCATGATTGAACTTACCCCCGTACGCAACTGACCACTCAAAGCGCCGAACTCGTCTTTGCCGCAGGTACGGCTTTCTCGAACGCTTCTGATGTGTAGAGAAATCGTAAACGCGGCTTGTCACAAGCCGAATCACCGCTGCGCCGTGCCTCCTCGACACGCCGTAGCGCTAAAGCAACAGACCACCGTTTTTGGCTATATATTCGCCAGTTTTCGCTGGGTCACTGAGCATCGCCACGGTGCGCGGCGAAGCGTGATCTGGGCACCTGCTCAAAATGTGTGCACACATACCGTGCCGTATCCCGGCAAATCCTTACAGACCGTACAAGGTGGCTACGAGCAACCACCAAAGCCGCGATCATCGGACCTCCAATGTCACACGCATCCCCGCAGACAGTCCTCATCACCGGAGCCGCCCGCCGGATCGGTCGCGCCATCGCGCTTGACCTTGCGGCGCACGGATTGAGCGTCGGCATCCACTATCGAAAGTCGCGCGCCGAAGCGGAGGCGCTCGCCGCCGAGATCGCTGCGGCGGGTGGCAGGGCAGCGGCGCTCGATGCAGACCTCTCGAACTTCGACGATGTGCAATCTCTCATCGGGCGCTGCACCGGCGTGCTCGGTCAGCCGACCTGCCTCGTCAACAACGCATCGGAGTTTTTTCTCGACACCATCGGCTCGGTAACTTCGGAGGGTTGGGACACACACCTCGACATCAACCTGAAGGCGCCCGTGTTCCTCGCCCAGGCGCTCTACACGAGCCTGCCCGACGGCGTCGAAGGCAACGTGATCAACATCATCGACCAGCGGGTCTGGCGTCCGACACCCGATTTCTTCTCGTACACGATCTCCAAGGCAGGGCTCTGGACGGCGACGCAGACGCTCGCGCAGGCTATGGCGCCGCGCGTGCGCGTCAACGCCATCGGTCCCGGCCCCGTGCTGCAGAGCATCCACCAGACCGCGGACGACTTTGCCAGCGAGCGTCAATCGACATTGCTCGGGCGCGGGCCGACGCTGGGTGAGATCGCCGCCGCGGTGCGCTTCATCCTCGCGACGCCTTCGATGACCGGGCAGATGATCGCGCTCGATGGCGGCCAGCATCTCTCCTGAGCCCGCAGCGCATTAACATTGCCGCCCGCGCGTTTACCGGAATACGCGTAATGCTCGGCGCCACAATTCCGCTCGGTCGCGCCCTCACTGCCGCCCAATTGGTGCGGCTTTGTTGCAAACAGCGGGGGAGCGCGTGATTCGTAAACCATCCATTAACGTTAAGCCTTTAATGACGTTTGATGGTTTCGTCGGGCGTTCGGAAGCAACGTGCGCCGCGTTTGGACGGGTGTTCTCATGACGAGAATCTTCGGAGCATCGATTACCTTTGCTCTCGTAGCGCTATGCGCGCCAGCCTTCGCGGCTGATCTGCCGGAAGTCAAAGTCAACGCGAGCAATACGGTGCCCGAGTGCGCCACGCCGGGACGGCTGACGGCCTACCTCAAGGCGCGCAATCCGCGTCTCAATGCGCGCTTCGAAGATCTCGCAACCCTCTACATGCGCCACGGCGAAGCGCTCGGCATCCGCTGGGATATCGCCTTCTTCCAGATGATCCTCGAGACCGGCGCGCTGCGCTTCACCGGCGATGTCCGTGCTGACCAGAACAATTTCGCCGGCCTTGGCGCATCGGGTGGCGGCGCGCGCGGCGAGCGGTTTGCGGACGTCTCCAGCGGCGTCAAAGCCCACCTCCAGCATCTGCTGATGTATGCCGGCGACCACATCGATGATCCCGTTGCCGAGCGCACGCGCAAGGTGCAGGAATGGGGCGTGCTCACCAAGTGGCAGCAGTCCATCCACGGCCCGATGACGTACACGCTCGTCGCCAGGCAGTGGGCGCCGACCTCGCGCAACTACGTGCGCGACATCTCCGCCATCAGCGACGACTTCTATTCCAACTATTGCAATGCCGACGATCCCAACCCCGGCATGATCCAAGAAGCCCGCCAGGGCGCTGCCGGAGCCAAGACGCAGGTCGCGGCCGCCGCGCCGGCAACGGATGCAGCGAGCAACAACGCCGGCGCCCAGATCGCCAAGCGCAACATCGAGGAAGAGCGCAAGGAAGGCGCGCCGCTGCGTAGCCTCGGCGCGAACATGCTGGCTTCCTCGGTGAGCGCTGGCGCAAAAACGAGCGCTGATCCGCTCGACGACGCCCCGCCCGTCACGCTGCTCAACTCGAAAACAGACCCCGCCGCCGCACCCGCAAACGACAAAACTGCAACCGCCTCGAAAACAGCAGCAAAGGCGGATGCGAAATCGGATGCGAAGACCGCGGCAAAATCCGCGCCGGGCGCCGATTCCAAAACCGCGCAGAAATCCGCCGACGTCCAGACCGCAGCGCTCGGCAGCGCAGCGACGCAAATGAAGACGCCGTCCGCCAAGTCGTCGAAGTGCAAAGTGTGGACCGCGAGCTACGGCGGCCAGCGCGCCGTCATCATCAAGGCCACCGGCAATGGCACCGTGAACTACACCGTTCTCGATGTCACCGAAGCCAACGAGAAGCGCGAGATCGACGCCTATATCGCAGCCTACGCCAAGGGTGGCGAAAAGCTCGCCTCGTTCCCCAGCCAGACCAAAGCGCTGAGCCGCGCGTTCGAACTCTGCCCGGAAGGCTAGGCGATGTCGGGCGCGGCTATCTCGGCCGGCGCTCGATCACGCCCGCTGCCGACCCGTTACGACATTCGTGTAAGTGTAAAGAACGCCATGGTGACCCCATTGCCGGCGAACGAACGGACCCGCTCCGCGGGTGCGTTTCCGCGAACCGCAGCAGCCCTGCTCATCTTCCTCGGCTGCATCTCGATCGCGGACGCAGCCGCGCCCCGCATCCGCACCGGCGCGGGCAATACCGTACCGCGTTGCGTTACGCCCCAGCGTCTCATGGCCTTCCTCAAGACGCGGAACTCGAACCTCGATCCGCGCTTCGCCAATATCGCCAGCTTCTACAAGAAGTACGGCGAGACCTGGAACGTGCGTTGGGACTACGCCTTCTTCCAGATGGCGCTCGAAACGAACTTCCTCACCTATCGCCGCGGTGACGGCCGCTGGGGCGATGTCGATCCAAAGCAGAACAATTTCGCCGGCCTCGGCACGACCGGCGGCGGCGTCCCCGGCGACAGCTATCCCGACGTCGGCACCGGCGTGCTGGCGCAGATCCAGCACCTCGTCGTCTATTCGGGCGAGCGCATTGCGGACCCCGTCGGCGCGCGCACGCGCCTGAAGCAGGACGACATCCTCGCCGCCATGGCATCGAAGAAGGGCCGCACCACGTTCGGCGATCTGGCACGCCGCTGGGCTGCCGACCGCAACTACGGCAGCTCGATCGAATGGGTAGCCACCAGTTTCCGTCAATCGTACTGCAAGGGCGGCGGTACGGCGGCGGACGCGGAAAGCGAAACTCCACCCGCCGCTGCGGCGCCTAAGCGCATCGCCGCCGCACAGATTGATCCGGGCAAAGCAAAGGCCGTACGCGCCAACCTCGGTGGGCCGGTTACAGAGAACCAACCGGCGCCGCCACCGCGCTCTCCCGTGCGGACCGTTTGGTCGGCGGCCGATCAGAGCAACGGACCGCTTCGCACCACTGCCGCCGAAGTACCGGCAACAGCGCCGGTACCCGAGGCATCGGCCAGCCGGCCCGTTCCGGCGCCGACGCGCAAGCCAGCCGTTGCCGCACATCCCGATAACAGACCCGCCAACGGCCGGATCGTCATCGCCGAACAGATGATCCAGACCGGCGCGGAACCGCAACCGGTGGTGCAGATCGCAAGCGCTGATACACCGGCGCCCGCACCGGCGGCCTCGGGAGCTTCGCCACTCGCCTCGCCTGCCCCGGAGACAGACGACACAACGCGGGAAGCGACCGAGCCGCGGCTCGCCGCGTTCGCTTTTGCCGGCGGAATGGGCGTTGCGGCCCGCTCGAACCTTCAGCCGCCGCCGACGAGCGAGAGTAAGCCCGCACCATCGGCGGCGAATGGCTGCCATATCACCAGCGCCAGCTACGGCGGCAAGAAGGCCCTGCTGATCCGCACCGGGACGGCACCCGCCGAGCGCTACACGGTCCTCACCGTGCTCGAAGGTTTCGAGAAGTCCATGCTCGCCAACTACCTGAAAGCGCACGCACCCGAGGGCGAAAGCCTCGGCGAATTCGCGACGCGCGAAGAAGCGCTCTCGAAGGCGAAGACGCTTTGTCCCGGCGGCGCCACGGCGTCACCGCGCAACGCCAGCACACGCACGGGCTGATCCCGAGTGCTTCCGGAAAAGTGGGAACCGGTTTTCCGATAAGAAGCACGGTAAGTAGAGAGTGCTTTCGGAAAAGTGGGCACCGGTTTTCCGATAAGAAGCACGACCAAGAGTGAGTGCTTCCGGAAACGTGGGAACCGGTTTTCCGATAAGAAGCACGATCAAGAGTGAGTGCTTCCGGAAAAGTGGGCACGGGCTTTCGGACAAGAAGCACGTCTGGATCGTCTCTCACACCGCACGGCGGCACACCGTTGCGAGGCAACGGCGCGCCGCCTTTCACGTGCGGTATTCAGTTGCTCGCCACGGCGTCGGCGAGATGCATGTCATTGCCGCGCCAGTTGAACGAGTTGCCGAGCCAGGCCTGCACCCACAGCACCGGCAGCATCAGGTCGCGCGCGATCCACGCGAGCGGCGTCCACCAGGCAAGATGCCAGCCGGCCGCCCGCGCGAGCGCCGCTTCGCAGCCATACCAGGCTGCGCCCAGCGCAACCGCGGCGGCAAAGCCGGACACCTCAAAACCCTCGGCGGCGAAGAAGGCGGCCAGCAGCGGCGCAACGCTGCCGGAGAGAACCTCCGGCAGAAAGAAAACCGGGAAGGTCGCGCGACGCAGCCTTGCCCAGCGCACCTGACGGGACCAGATCTGGGCAGCCGTGCGCACACCCAATGGCTGACCGAATGCACGATCGACGAGGCGCACGCGTTTACCCGCGCCGCGCACGACTTTGGTCGCCGCGGCATCCTCGGCAATCTCCGAGCCCAGCGCGCGTATCCCGCCGGCGCGCTCGAGCTCGGCACGCCGCCAAAGCATGGTCTTACCTTGCGCAAAGCCCAGACCGAGCGTATCGGCCGCATACTGCCAGCGCGCCTGATAGGTGTTGAGGAAGGCGCATTCGACCTCGGCCCAGAAACCGCTCGGCATGCAGCCGATCGGCGGCGCACACAGCAGTCCCGTTTCGGCGCGCCAGCCCGCGAGCAGCCGCTGTATGTAGTCGGCCGGCATCAGCACGTTGCTGTCGGCCATCACGACCCAGTCGTGACGTGCAGCGCGCCAGCCCTTGATGAGATTGTTGAGCTTTGGGTTCGACGTGAGGCTGTCGCGGCCAATGAGCAGCTTGGCGTCGACGTGCGGATATTCTGCCATCAAACGGCGAATGACCGGCACGACGGGATCGTCGGCATCCTCGCAGCAGAGGATCAGCTCGTAGCGCCCATAGGCAAGCGCGAAACCCGAACGCAGCGTCAGCTCATCATACGGATCGAGCCCGCGCACAGGCCGCAAGACGCTGACGGGCGGCAGCACCGAAACCGGAACGTCGGGAAAAGGCGGGGCAGAAGCTCCGCGGCGCGCGCGATAGGCGGCGAGCAGCGCACTGGCGAAGTGTAGAAGCGTGGCGAGGCCGGCGAATACCGCGCAACCCCAGGCGATCCCGTTCATCGGCAACCCTGCGCAACAGAGCTATTGCGCAAAGTCTTTCATCGGAATCCGTGACACGTTGATGACACCTGCGCTCCCGCGCGGCACCGGCAGCAGCAAACGCTGCACTATGGTTAGCGCCCGCCTTGCAGAGCGGCTTACTGCGCCGGCGCGAGGTACTTCAGCGCGACGTTCGACAGCGCGCCGCCGACGACGCAAGGCACTCCCATATAGACCTGCCCCATCACACCGGCCGCAACGCAGCCGAGCGCGAACACGGTCTGGCCCGCCTGGCCCCACCAGCTGAAGTTGCGCGCGCTTTCCGGGCCCTTGGTCTTGAGCTCCTCGATAGAGGTGAGCGCTTCCTTGCGGATCTGCGCAAGCTCGAACGTTTCTGCCCCCTCGATCACCTCTGCGAGCGGGACGGAAACGCTGTCCGGCTGCCGGGGCAGCGACGTCTTGAGGTAGCCGAGGAGATCGTGGTCCTTGGAGGCGTTTTGCGCCAGCGTCCACTTCACCATCGAGCCGATGGTGAGCTTTTCGAGATTGTTCTTCTCGCGCGACCATGCGAGCGCCTGCACCAGACGCTGAATGGGCTCGGCGGAACCGGTAGCGAAGTAGTAGCCCCAGTTGGCGTCGACAGCGATGGGACTTTCCAGCGTAAGATCGCGCAGCACCGGCAGTTTGCCGTAGAGGTAGCGCTCGATGATGACCTTGCGCGCGGGCATGCGCTCGACGAACTTGCCCATCAGCTCCTTCCAATCGGCGAGACCGGAATAGGCGATGGCCTTGACGATGACGACCTGATCGGGCGGCGGCATCGGGAACATGTCGGCGATGAGCTGCTCCGCCTTCTCCGGGTTGGAGCCGATGACGCCGGCGATGAAGCCGACATAGATGCCGGCCTGCTCGATTTCCTTGAACTGGCCCTGCTCTCGCATCGCCTTGAAGGCGGCGGGCAAACGCTCCGGGGTGGGGTTGTTCCGGTAGTCGTTGATCCAGCCGAGCACCATCTCGGTGCGGGTGAACGGCGGATATTCCACCTTCTGCTTTTTCTTGGCGGCATCGGCGCCGCCAGGAAGCGCAATTGCGATCAGCACTGCAAGAAGTGACGCAGCGATACGCAGAAACTGACGCATAAATAAGCCCATCTGCACCCTCACGAGCGCATCCTTCCCGGCAATTGCGGCCTTTCCCAGCTCACCCCGAGCATGGGCAGCGACAAGAGAAAACCGCGTATTGTCAATTTAATGGCAGCGCCCCTCCGCCTCCGGCAGATCGAAGGCGGCTCGCTCCCCCAAGCGTTACGGCTCGGATGCGGCGCGACAGCCGCCGGCCCATTCGATCCGCAGCGGTATCGAAGCGGCTAAACGGTTAATACAATCTTGCCGATGTGCGCTTCGTCCATGCGCGCATGTGCGGCAGCGGCATCGCGCAGCGGGAAGGTACGATCGATGACGACCTTCACCCGGCCCTCCGCGACGAGCGGCAGCGCTTTCTCCTCCACCTGCCGCGCAATGGCGGACTTCACCTCCGACGGCCGGATACGCAGCGTCGATCCGGTGAGCGTGAGGCGCTTCAGCATGATGCGCATCATGTCGATCGTGACCTTCGATCCACCCTGGAACGCGATATTGACGAGGCGCCCGTCGTCCGCGAGCGAGCGAATGTTGCGCTCCACGTAATCGCCGCCGATCATGTCGAGGATGACGTCGACACCCCGCCCACCGGTCTCCGCCTTCACGGCCTCGATGAAGTCTTCCGTCTTGTAGTCGACCGCGCGTACAGCGCCGAGGTCGCGGCAGACGGCGCACTTCTCCGCCGAGCCGGCGGTGGCGATCACCTTCGCGCCGAATGCGGTTGCGAGTTGTATCGCAGCCGTACCGATACCGCTCGTTCCGCCGTGCACGAGGAACCAGTCGCCCGGCCGAAGGCCGCCGCGCTCGAACACGTTGTGCCAGACGGTGAAGAAACCCTCTGGGATGGCCGCCGCATCGACCATCGGCACGCCGTCGGGGATCGGCAGGCACGAGCCCTCCTCGGCGAGGCAGTATTCCGCGTAGCCGCCCCCGTTCACGAGCGCCATCACCTTCGCACCGACGGCGAAGCGCGACGCTTCAGGTCCCGTGGCCGCCACTTCTCCGGCGACTTCGAGCCCCGGGATTTCCGAATGCCCCTTCGGAGCAGGATAAAGACCGAGCCGCTGCATCACATCGGGACGATTGACGCCGGCCGCCGCCACCTTGATGAGCACCTGTCCGCGGCCCACCTCCGGAACCGGCACGGTCGCCGGCTTCAGCACCTCTGGCCCACCCTTCCCCTCGATCGCGATGGCGGTCATCGTCTGCGGCAGTGCGGTCATGGCAATCGCGTCCCTTGTTGGCCTCACCGTTTCTGATGCCTGACTGCGCCGTGCCAGACAAGCCGCGCTTCCGCGCACACGCGGCGGGTTGCTCCAGCGCTGCGTATCGCGCAGACTCGCCGTCACGCAACGTACGCGCGGAGCTGCCATGGATTGGGATGATATCGTGCCGAAAACGCCCAAAACCGGGCTCGTGATCGGCGAAAGCCTCGAGACGCTGTCGGTCGCCGAGCTCGAAGCTCGCATCGGCGCCCTCGAAGCGGAGATCGTGCGCGTAAAAGCCGAGCTGGAAGCAAAACGCCGGCACGAAGAGGCCGCGAGCGCGCTGTTCAAGAAGTAAATGCCAACAGCAATCGCAACGCGCGCGACGCACGTTTAATCGCGCTGCATGATGGGAAATCTTACCCAGCGCGCCATCGTGATGAGGCACGTCGCCACGATTTCTTCACCCTTAACTCTTCGTTAGGCTTAGTCCGCTAACGTACCATTATCCAGTCACCTGGATCTCGAGCGGTTCGGCCGCTCTGTTTGACGCCTCCCTGTTGACTTCAGAGCCGCTGCAAAAGCGGCTCTTTTTTTGCATATCCCCAACCCGTCGTGAAACTTGCGGACTCTGTCCCGCTTTTGGTCATGTTGTTAACTATGGCTTGGCAGGATGAGTGCGTGTTAGTGATGAGCTGCAGGTGAGTGAGTGTGTCAAATCTAGTCATGAGCAACGTATCGCGTGCCGAAGCGTCCTCGAATGCCGGCGTCACCGTATCGTTCGGTGAGCGGTTCCAGGCCTCCGCTCAATTCGATGCCGTATTCAAGCAGGGGATGGCCCTGGTGGAACGCACAGCGGCCTATCTCGAAGGGCCCGGCCGCGTCGAATCCAAGCGGCTCCCAACCTCGGTCAATGTCCTCTACGCCGCCGAGAGCATGCGCCTGACGACGCGCCTTCTCGACATGGCCTCATGG
>DASRYA010000192.1:0-2517 GCA_035687305.1 Hyphomicrobium sp.
GCCCAATTCGGGAGCCGCCGGGCGGCCATAATTACTGCTCGCCGGGACGGACATCTAGGGGCACGATGAGGGAAGAGGGTTCGCATCATCCGGCTGCGGCCGAATGGCGGGCGCGGTTGCTTGAGCTTCCGCGGCTCAGCAAGCGGCTGATCCTCATCGGCATCGATTTCGTGCTGCTGGCGCTGGCGCTGTGGATCGCCATTTCCATCCGCTACAACACGCCGTTTTTTCCATCCGACTGGTTCATGGCCCTGGTGCTGATCTCGGGACCGGTGATCACGACGGTTACTTTCGCGGTATCGGGCCTTTATCGCTTCGTCACGCGCTATCTCGGCTATCGCGGGCATACGCGCATCATCGGCTGCATATGGCTGTCGGTGCTGATCTGGTCACTCGTGGTGCTCATGTCCGGTCAACTGGGCATCCCGCGCTCCGTGGTGCTCGGCTACGGCCTTCTCGCCACGCTGCTCATCGCCGGCAGCCGCGAGGTTGCGGGCATGATGCTGGAAAGCGCGGGCATTCACCTCGCCGAGCTGCCCGCGAGCGTCGAACGCAAGCCCATCATCATCTTCGGCGCCGGACAGCTCGGGGTGCAGCTCCTGGAAGCGCTCCGCCGCGGCACCAGCCGCGAGGCGGTGGCGTTCGTCGATACCGAGCCGTCGCTCTGGCGCCAGTACATCGCCGGCATCAAGGTGCACCATCCCGACAAGCTGCCGCAGCTCATCGAGCGCCATCAGGCGAAGGAAGTGCTGGTGGCGCTGCCGGACGACCGGCGCCGCGAGCGCCGCCGCATCCTGAAGGACCTGCAGCATCAGCCGGTCGACGTGCTGATCCTGCCGGCTGTGGAAGACATCACATCGGGGCGCGTGAACGTCACCGATCTGCGCCCGGTGGAGGTCAACGATCTTCTCGGCCGCGACAAGGTTCCGCCCAACGCCGATCTGCTCGTGCGCAAGACGCGGGGCAAGTCGATCCTCGTTACCGGTGCCGGCGGCTCGATCGGATCGGAGCTGGTGCGCCAGCTCATGAAGAATGCGCCGCGCAGGATCGTGCTGTTCGATATATCGGAGGCGGCGCTCTATCAGATCGAGGACGAGGTTGCCGAAGCGGTGAAGGCGATGCGTCCCAACGTGCCGCGGCCGGAGATCGTCGGCGTATTGGGCTCGGTGCTCGATGCGGTGCAGGTGCGCGAGATGCTCGCGCGCTACGGCATCGAGGTGATCTATCACGCGGCGGCCTACAAGCACGTGCCGATCGTGGAGCAGAACCCGATCTACGGTCTCAGCAACAATACGTTCGGCACGGCGGTTCTGGTCGAAGCTGCAAAGGCCGCCCGCGTCGAGCTGTTCGTGCTCATCTCCACGGACAAGGCCGTGCGTCCCACCAACGTGATGGGGGCCAGCAAACGGCTGGCGGAAATGGTGCTGCAGGGCGCGGCCGCGAGCGGCGGGTCGACGATTTTCACGATGGTCCGCTTCGGCAACGTGCTCGACAGCTCGGGGTCCGTAGTCAAGAAATTCCGCCGGCAGATCCGCGCGGGCGGGCCCGTTACGGTCACGCACCCGGAGATCATCCGCTATTTCATGTCCATCCCGGAGGCGGCGGAGCTCGTCATTCAGGCCGGCGCCATGGCCAAGGGCGGCGAGGTGTTCGTCCTCGACATGGGCGAGCCCGTGCGCATCGACGATCTGGCGCGGCTGATGGTGCGGCTGTCGGGATTTGATGTCAGGAGCGCGGACAATCCGGACGGCGACATCGCCATCGCCTACACGGGGCTGCGCTCGGGGGAGAAGCTCTACGAGGAGCTTCTCATCGGCGCCAACACCAAGGCCACTGAACATCCGCGGATATGGCGTTCGGACGAGCCTTTCCTGCCGTACGAGGAGCTGCAGCGGGAGCTGGACATTCTCAAAGCGGCAATGAACGGGCGCGACATCGACGCCATGAAGGCAGTGCTGCTCCGTAACGTGGAAGGCTTCGTCACGGACAATACGCTGCCACAGGGCGAGGAGGCAGCGCAGGATGCCGCCTGGATACCGGCGACGCGGACGCTGCACTGACATGACGATGCCTGCCACCACTGCACCGGAGCGGGCGGTGCAACGGATTGCTTTCGTTTGCCCCGGCGGAACGGCGCTGCGCCGTTTGCGCGAGATGCTGGTGGGCGAGCTAATGTCGCAAGGCCGACAGGTGCTCGTCGTCGCGCCTTCGGTCAGCAGCGCGAATGCCCATGCGCTGAGCGTCATGGGGGCGGATCATGCGAGCTATGCGCCGGAGACGGGCAGCAGTCTCAAGCTGTTTGCCGATTGGAAAGCCATCGGCGCGGTGCGCCATGCGCTCGCCGCGTGGTCGCCGGATGCGGTCGTCGCCTATGGCGGCCAGACGATGGTGTATGGCGCGCTTGCAGCGAAGGGCGCGGGCGTTGCGCGCACCGTCGTCGTCGCCGATGGCCTGCCCGAGCACCGGTTCTCGGGGCCGCTCGCGCCGGACGAGATGCCCGCCTGGCGCTATGGACAG
>DASRYA010000193.1:0-8466 GCA_035687305.1 Hyphomicrobium sp.
CCGAGGGCCAGCATCGATATGAAGTTGAGGACTGACCGCATGCGGAAACCGAAAGCGAGCTTTGGGCGCAAGCTACAGGGCGTAATTCCAACAACCCGTTAACCATGAGCTCGCCGTTGACAGGCGCGCCATTCGAGGCGAGGGTTGTATGACCCCTTTCAAACAAAGGAGGTCTAGGAAAATGTCGCCACCCGCCCAGAGGACGCCGCTATCCGAGGCATCTTGACGAGGATGCAGCGGGGAGTGGCGCTCCGACAATCCGATGCATGTGGCGGCGTAGAGATGCATCGCCCGGTTGCATCGACCCTTCAGGCACACGTTGCCTGCTGGCGAGAGGGCCGGTCAGCCAGCCAGTGATGCACTCGAGCCGCAATAATCCAGATCTGGATGTTTCGGCCGCATAGAGCGCTTGATCGCCCGGTGGCGTCACGCTCGCCCAAAAGTGCCGAAAGCCAAGTAAAATGGGCCCGGGCGCTCCGCGCATCGGGCCCGCGGCGTCTTTATCGGTCCCCGCGGCGCCTATACAGCCGTGTGAACACAACCGTTCATCCCTCGGGAATATTTGTAGAAAATTCACCATACGGTGCCACCCTCCCCGTGGGCATCGCAATTTGCCTTGCCCTTTCAAGTGCCTGCACCCCCGCCTTCAGTCGTCGTGCCATCTGGCGGGTGCAAAGCACGAGAACGCGACGCAAGGCTGCTTCACGCGCCGCTTGCGCCCGTCACAGAAAGTGGAGCTGCGCCATGCGGGCCATGACATTCGACGACGACAGCGCCAACCCGACGGAGAATTTCCTGCGGGTGTTGGATCAATTCGCAGCCCTGCGCACGTATGCGAGCGCCACGCCTGCGGTGGGCGGCTATCGCCTGTTCGCTTCGCGACACGCGCACCGCACATCGCAACTCCGCCTCGCCTCGTCTGCGGCCATTGCAGCGCTCGCAAACGCGCGCATGCGCCTCACGGGATTTTTCTCGGTGCTGATCGTCGGCGGGCTCGGCCTCGCCGTGATGTCCGGGCCGTCGACCTGCCCGTGCTCGAATGCGTTCACGATTGCGGAGCAGAACGACACCCTCGCCCGGCTCGGCTACGTCGAGAACGGCCGCCTCGCCGTGGCGCGAGAGGCGACGCTTGAGACCGCGGAGGTCGCCGAAGCGCCCTTCTTCGATTCCCGGCGCGGCATGACGGACCTGTCATCAATCATCACGTCGGCGGTTGAGCCGCGCGCGGTTCCTCCGAGCAATGCCACGCACGTGGCATCGGCGATCACGGCGGACCGCCTTGCGGAGAAATTCGCCGCCGACGGCGAGAGCAGCCCATCGCCGGCCGTTCACGCGGTTGCCGCGCCATCGGTCAAAGGTGCATTGCCGCCGGCGGATGCTGCCGTCGAAGTGTCAAAGCCTCCTATGACAAAGGTTGCCGCCGTCGATGCCGACGAGCCCTCCGGCACTGGTGTCGTCGCCAACGCGCGCGGAGAGGAAGCCGATCACAAAGCAATCGCCGCGCTCGATGCCGAAAGCGCGCCCGAGGCGTCTGCCGCTGCGCACGACCACAAGGCCATCGCGAAGGCGTTCGCCGACGACGACGACCGGCCGCTGAAAAAGATCCATGCCTTGCGCAAGCGCGGTGTCGTCCGCGCCTACCGCTCGCCCGTCCATGCGCCTGCGCGCGCGGCGGCAGTGAAGAAAGAGACGGACGCCCAATACACAAAGCGCGCGCCGAGATGGGCGCAGCAGATGTATAACAATCCCTGGCAGGCGCAGGCCTTTTCGTATACGCGCTGACCGCTCGACGAGGCCCCCTGCGTCGGCCGGAGCCCAGCGCGGCGACGGGAGCCCGGCGCAGCCGCACGCACGCCGACGGACATGGTTCGGCCATGGGCGCGCCACAGCCCGTTCGCAACATGCGCGCATGCGATTGCTACTCTGCGCGGCGTTCGCCGCCTTCCCCATCCTTGCCTCGAGCCCTGTCTGGGCGGCGCCGCCGGCCTATGCGTGGAGCTTTGCAGCAGAGGCTGAAACGCTCGAGCAGCGCATTCCCGCACCGCCGGGGTTCACGCGGGTTTCCGTGGCGCCGGAGAGTTGGGCTGCGTGGCTGCGCCGTCTGCCGATGAAGCCCGCGGGCGCGCCAGTTCTCACTTTCACGGGCGCAAAGAAATGGCGGCAGGACGTGCACGCCGCCGTCATCGACATCGATGTCGGCAACCGTGATCTGCAACAGTGCGCCGATGCGATCATGCGGCTGCGCGGCGAGTGGCTTTTTGCGGCCGGGCGCCTACGCGAGATCGCCTTCAACGATACGGAGGGCAAACGCCTTTCCTTCTCGGCGCGGCGGGACCGGGGCTATCGGGCGTTTCGCAAATATATGGACTACGTGTTCGCCTATGCGGGCACCTACTCGCTCGAACGGGAGTTGCGTCGCGCCGATCTGGCTACCCTTGCCATAGGCGATGTGTTCATCAAGGGCGGCTTTCCCGGTCACGCGGTGCTCGTCGCCGATATGGCCGAGAACCTGCAGACCGGTGAGAAGCGCTTTCTCCTCGTGCAGAGCTACATGCCCGCGCAGCAGATTCACGTGCTCAAGAATCCAGCCGCCGCCGATAGCTCGCCCTGGTATCCGGCGGCCTTCGACGGCGAGCTGATTACGCCCGAATGGAATTTTGCGGCCGGCGCATTACGGCGCTGGCCTTAGAGCACGATCGCTTTTCTTCGAATCGCGACGCGGCTCTAGTTTTTTTGACTAGACCGATGATCGACGCTTCGGACTGATAGGGTCCGAAGCGATCATGGTCATTTAACTAGACCGATGATTCACGCTTCGGACTGATAGGGTCCGAAGCGATCATGGTCATTTAACTAGACCGATGATTCACGCTTCGGACTGATAGGGTCCGAAGCGATCATGGTCTGGGCCCGGGAAAGCCCTCGCCATCCCGCGGTGCTCAGCGAATGATCGCGAGCGAGGCCAGCGCGGCAACAACGAAGGTTACCAAGCCCGCTGCCGTGTAGAGCAGGGAATTTGGATCGGCGTGGGTCATCATCTGCGCCAGCGCAAAGCCGAGACCAGCAAGGCCGATGATGACGACCACCAGGCCGGTCAGTAGTCCGGAAGCTCCGCTCATTTCGTTCTTTCTCCCCTAGTTATATCGGCAGTTGCTGCCGGTCTCGTTGGTATTTGCCTTTATGGCGATGGCGCCGGTTGCCCGGGACCCTCCGAAGTGGGTGCCTCCGGGCTCTGCTGCCGCATCCGCTCCTGCTCGGCGGCGTAATCGCGGATATACCCCTCGACAGAATGCGGGCCGTCCGGCTGCATGTGGGTATAGACGATGACGCCGGCCGACAGGACGACGGCGAGCACTATGGCCAGAATCGAGCGCAGCACAACCGTTCCGCGCCCGGCGGCACGGGCCAGCGACGGATTGACGAGGCCGACGGCGAGATAAAGCAGCCCCGCCGCGAAGATCACCGTCGCGGCAAGGTGCGTATTGTCGATCAAGCGGTCGTACATCGCGCGTCCCCCCGGGCGAGCCGAAGGCTCCGCCGCTCCTTTTGAGGCACGCTGCGCGGGGAACGGTCAATAGCCCTTATTGACCCGGGCTAGGCTGCGGCGCTCAGGGCTGAGCGACCGGGGGCGGCTCGGGTACGATGTCCGCGGCTGGCGGCTGGGGGCCGACGTTATCGAGCGGGCGCGTCGCAACAAAGAATGCCGTTGAAGCCAGGAGCATGGCGATCACCCCCACGACGACCACCGTGCTGCGCTTTGCGGCCAGTACCCACGACGGCTGGAGGAGGCCGACAACCACGTAGAGAACGATAAGAACGACGGCGAGCTGGAAGGACCAAGAGGAATATTCGAGGAGCTTTTCGTACATGGACGGGCCTTTCGAAGCGCTTCGCCGAGCTATTTGCACGCCCATATTCAACGCCGCGACTTAAGGGAATGCCAATTCGCCCCGCGCGATTCCAGGTTGCTGCGGCACCCAGATTTCAGCGTGGCTCCACTTCGGTTGCCGGCCGGCCGGATACAGCGGTTCTTCAACGTGCGGCGGCGAGCGCGGCGGGCAGCGCGGCGGCGAAAACGGCGAGGTCCTCATCGCGTCCGCAACTGATGCGGATGCAGCGGTCGAGCGGGGCGACACCCGGCATGCGCACGAAAACGTCGCGGTCGAGAAGCCCTTGCAGCACCCGGCGCGCGAACGCTCCGTCCTGGCCGCAGTCCACCGTGACGAAGTTCGCGCCCGACGGCAGCGGCTGCAGTGCGTTGTCGCGGGCGATGGTGGCGATCATCTCCCGGGCGCGGGCGATGCGGGCGACGGTATCGGCGAGGTAGGCCTGATCGTCGAGGGCCGCCAGCGCGCCGATCTGGCCGACGCGGTTGATGCCGTAGTGGTTGCGGATTTTCTCGAAGGCCGCGATCAAGCTCGCTTCACCGATGCAGTAGCCGATGCGCGCGCCCGCGAGACCATAGGCTTTGGAGAAGGTGCGGAAGCGCAGAACCTGCCCGTTGTCTATATCGAGGGGCAGCCTCTCCTCCCCCGGCGCGGTATCGCAATAGGCCTCATCGAGGCACAGGAGAACGCCATCGGGCAGCGCCGCGATCATTTCGCGGAGCGCTTCAGTGCCCCAGAAGGAGCCCATTGGATTGTCGGGGTTGCACACGTAGAGGATGCGCGCATCCTCGCGCCGGGCCGCATCGACGAGGGCGCCGAGATCCTGGCGGTCGCTCCGATAGGGGATGCGTACGAGGCGTCCGCCGGCGCCGACGACGTGGAAATTGAAGGTGGGATAGGTGCCGTCGGAGGTGATGACGGTGAAGCCGGGCTCCACCGCGAGCTTCACCGCAAGGCCGAGCAGCCCGTCGATGCCCTCACCGATGACGATGTTGCCGATCCCAACCCCGTGAAAACGCGCCAGCGCCGCGCGCAGATCGTAGCTTTCGGGGTCGGCGTACATCCAATTGCCGCCGGCGGCGGCCGCCATGGCCGCGATGGCGTTCGGCGATGGTCCGAAGATGCTCTCGTTGGCGCCGAGCCGTGCCCGGAACGGCCGGCCGCGCGCGCGCTCCTGCGCCTCCGGGCCGACGAACGGCACCATCGCGGGAATGCTCTCGATCAGTTCGGTGAGACGGGGGCGCGCCATAATCGTGTTCGCTGCGGCTGATAGGTGCTTTGCTCCCTGCCTCTGGCCCGCGCGAGAGGTTTCGTCAACTCTGGGAAAACACCTTGACCCTTCCTCAGCTGCGCCGCGTCTACGCGCGGCAGATGCTTGCGCTCGCCGATGCGCTCGGTGACGGCCGTCTGGAAGACGCCTTCGCCGCCGTTCCACGGGAACGCTTCCTGGGCACGGACACATGGCGGATCATGACGCCCTGGTCGCCCTACGTGACCGTTCCCAGTAGCGAGCCGGTGCTCATCTATCAGGATATCGTCGTGGCGCTCGACGAGGCGCGCGGCGTCAACAACGGTAGCCCGTCGCTACACGCGCGCTGGATGCACCTGGCCGCGCCGCGCGCAGACGAGACTGTCGTGCACGTCGGTTGCGGCGCGGGATACTATACGGCCATTCTAGCCGAGCTCGCCGGTGCTGGCGGCCGGGTGATCGCCATCGAATACGATAGAGGCCGCGCTGAAAGCGCCGCACGCAATCTGCAGGACCGCCCCAACGTGAGCGTCATTTCCGGCGACGGGTACGCCTGGCCGCAAGAGCCGGCGGACGTCGTCTACGTCAATTTCGCGGCACCGCAGCCGGCGGCGGCGTGGATCGACAAGCTGCGGATCGGCGGTCGGCTGATCTTTCCCCTCGGTGTACCCCGGGAGGGGCCTGGCGCCGCCGCTGGCCTCAATGCACTTGCCCTGCTGGTGACGCGCAGGGAAGCGGGCTACGCGGCAACGGGGCTCGCGCCGGTATCGTTCGTCTATGCCGACGGGAAGCGGGAGAATGCGAGCATCGATTTGCTGCGCCGGAGTCTGGCGAGGGGCGGGTGGCAGGACATCCGCAGCCTGTGCTGGAAAACGCCGGCGGATGCACAACGATGCTGGCTTCATTCGGGGGACTGGGCGCTGAGCTTCGATGAGCCGACGGGCTAGAGCCGTTCTGCTTTTCGTTGAATCGCAGCTCGCCTCTGTCGTTTTGATTGCCGTGCTTCCGATCGGAAAACCGGTGCCCACTTTTCCGGAAGCACTAGAGTAAGCCGAGCGCCGCCAACTCGCGACGCATGGCCGGCGGAAGATCTCCCACGTCGTCACTGCTGTTGCCGAGATCGCGCGGAGCGTCCGCAGCATCGAGATAGCGCCAGCCCTGGAATGCGCGGCGCGGAACGGGGCGCACCGGTACCAACACGGGATCGAGCAGGATATGGCAGGCGGCGCGGCCATCCTGGCGGGTGCCCTGCTCGAAGCCGATCAGCTTCTGGCGCACCTGCACGCTGCCCTTGATGACCCAATAGAGAGAACCGCCGTCGAGCAAATCGGCTTCGCGCTTCGGGGTCTGGAAGGTCGTGTGGACGACGCGCGGTTTCTTGCCGGCTTTCTTCTGCTCGGCCATGCGCGCGCTCTGCCAGTCCGCCAGCTCCTCGATGCTGTCGACCCCGACGCACAGCTTGATGAGGTGCAGCGCCACCTTCAGTCCTCCGCTTCAGCAATACGCTTTCGTGTCAGTGCTTCCGATCGGAAACCGGTGTCCACTTTTTCGGAAGCACTTCAGCATGGACCCGCCCTGCACGGGCGGCGAGTGCCTGCTGCGCGCATCCACAGGCAGATCGACCTACTCCGCACGCGCCGTGCAGGCGCCAGCGTACTGGGCGACGACGGGCTGGCCGAGCACGCCGAAGTGACGCGAGTGCACCGCCGGATAGGTTCCGCTCTTGGCATCCAAGTCATAGATGGTCGTCAGGTTGAGGAAACCCTCGTTGACGACTTCGAGGAAGTGGTTGGCGTTGATGGCGCGCACGATCTTCAGCTGCCCGGGCGATCCGCCCTCGCTGGCCACGAGCTGAGCGCTCTGCGCCTCCAGATCGACATCGGCGATCGTCAGCTGCAATGGCTCGGATGCCTTCTTGACGAAGGCGCCATCCTCGAACGTCCAGGCGGTGCCGGCTTCGAAGTTGCAGACATAGCCCGCGGGCTCACCCTCGGCATAGGCGGCTCCAGCCGCCAGCGCGGCGAACGCCACGCCCAGAACGATCGTCTTGATGTGCATATACCCTTCCCTGCGCCTTTGCTCCGGCGCCCTTCGCGGCTATTGAACCGCGGCCGTCCCCGTCAGGCAACATATTCAAAAAAGGATGGGATTGCGGCCCAGCGCCGCGATGGGCGCCTTCAATCCGCCCCGTTTGGGTTCTGGATAGCGGCAGCGGCTGGGTGGAAGACAGAATGCTCCTAGGGTGGGCTCGAGCAATGCTGGTGCTGGCGAGCGCATTCGTTTGCGGCTGTGCCAGCACGCCCCCCGATACCAAGCCCAACCTCGTCAGCGATATGCCGGCCCCATCCGACAACGGCATGGTTACCGGCGCCGTGACCTCCAACTACCAGCTCAGCGTCGACGAGCTCGGCTATGACTGCCGCAAGCTGACGGGACTGATCCAGGTGCGCATCCTGCAAATGCGCGGCTATGAAAACCGCCGGCACCCTACCGCCGCCGCGCGCAGCCTGCAGTCGGTCGCGACGCCGATCTTCGGCGGCACGAAGGAAGGCATCGACCCCGACGGGCAATACCAGCGCGACCGGGCGATGCTCGAAGCCTATAATCAGCGCCTTGCGGTCAAAGACTGCAAGACCTTCGACATCGCCGCCGAGCTCGCCGTCACGACGGACGCCACGCCGATGCCGAGGGAGCGTCCGCGGGCCAATTAACGCGCCGATTGGTGGTGCGATGCATTTCTGGTGTAAACGTCGCCCGAGGGCGACGAACAGCGGGAGTGCCATGCCGACCGAAGATACCAGCAGCGAACTCGACATCGCCGACCGGCCGAGCCGCGTGCCGTGGCCGCCGCTGCTGCTCGCCGGTCTTATCGCAGCGGCGATCGTCCTCGGCTATGTGGCGCCGATGCCCTGGCCGGGCCTAGACGATGCGCCCGCGCGGTTCATCGGCTGGGGAATTGGCGCTGCGGGTGTCGTTCTCATGGCATGGGCGATCGTCACGCTGCGGGCGCACAACACGACCGTGCTGCCCGACGCGGGTGCGACGAACCTCGTGACGACGGGCCCCTACTGGCGCTTTCGCAATCCCATCTATCTCGCCGACACGATGATCATTCTCGGCGTTGCGGAGCTGACGAAGAATATCTGGCTCGTTGGCGCCGCCGCGATGTTCGTCGCGCTCGTCAGCTGGCTCGCGATCATTCCCGAGGAGAAGCATCTGGAACGGCGCTTCGGCAAAGACTACCTCGACTACAAGGCGAAGTCGCGCCGCTGGCTTTGAGGGAGCGCGCAATGGCGACGGACTTCGGCGAGAAGGAACGCGAGTTCATCG
>DASRYA010000194.1:0-4979 GCA_035687305.1 Hyphomicrobium sp.
AACACGTCCCTGACGTTCGAGCAGATCGCGGGTTTCTGCGGGCTGCACGTGCTGGAGGTGAAGGGCATCGCTGACGGCGATGTGGCGCAGGGCATCAAGGGGCTCGATCCCGTCAGCTCGGGGCAGCTCACCCGGGAGGAAATCGAGGAGGCCGAGGGCGATCCCTCGCACAGGCTGCACCTCGCGGAGCCGAAGGTCGTGGTGCCGGAAACGCCGACCCGCAAGGGCCCGCGCTACACGCCGGTCTCGCGCCGGCAGGACCGCCCCAACGCGGTGCTCTGGCTGTTGCGCAACCATCCGGAGTTGAAGGACAGCCAGATCATGCGTCTGGTCGGCACCACCAAGCCGACGATCATGCAGATCCGCGACCGCACCCACTGGAACGCGGCCAACCTGACGCCGCAGGATCCGGTAACGCTCGGACTTTGCTCGCAGATCGACCTCGACGCCGAGGTGAAAAAAGCCGCGCGCCGCGTCGAGAAGGAGCGCAAGGACCATCCCGACCTCGAACGCGCAGGCACCCTGCTGCCCACGGAGGAGACAACCGTTTCCGCCGAGGAGCGCAAGGTCGAGATCATGCAGCCGCGCCATGCGGAGGAGCGTGAGGAGACCGAGCAGGAAGAGCAGGCCCGCGTCTTCGCCAAGCTCAAGGAGCTGTCGGGCGGCGAGCGCTCGGAGGACGACGAGGACGCCTGATAGGGCCGGCTTGGCCGCGCCGATACACGGGTTTTCCTGGGTCTGTCAGGCGCAGGCGCTGACCTCGCCAGCTTCACCATGCCGAGATCGGCGGCGCTGCGCGTCGCGCAGGGCCGTGTGCGTCAGCCACACAAATCCGGCCACGAGAGCCAATGGCGTCAGCGGGATGCCGCTCATCTGCAAAAGGATCGTCAGGGCGAAGGGCAGCGCCCAGAGGGTGCCCGTGAGTAGCCATCCGAAGGGGGTAGCGCGCGGGCGATCGGCGCGCAGGTGCCAGACCAGCGCCGCCAGCGGAATCGCGAGGTCGTAGGCGAGCACGTAGGGCACGGTCAGCACCGCGCCGAAGGCAACGACGGCACACTTCAGGGGCCAGGGTGCTTCCACACGGAGCGTTGCGATGACGGCGATTGCGACGGCAGCGGCAATCGCGGCCTGGACCGCCAGGGCTGTCTGTGACGGCAGGCCGAGCGTCCACAGCGCGGTGTAGGGCGTCACCATCTGGTTGACGTAGAAGCCGTTCATTTCGGTCACGAATGCCCATTGCAGCGGCATTGTGTGCTCCCAATAGAGCCGCCACGGCTCCGACCCGAACAGCACGAGGCTAAGGGCGAGGAGCGCCAGCGTCGTCACCACGGCGGCCGCAATCGCGCGCCAGGCGCCGGTCATCAGCAACACGATGGGTAGCAGCAACCCGAGCTGCGGCTTGATGGTCAGTAGTCCGAGCAGCACGCCGGCGAGGACGGGCCGCGCCGGCAGCGCGCGCAGGGCACCCACGAACATCACCGCGAGCAAAAGCCCTAGCTGGCCGAAGATGATGTTGACCCAGATGATCGGCGCCAGGGCGATGGCGGCGACAATGGTCTTGTCGGCGGTCTTCGGTGCCCCGCCGAGGGCGATGGCGGCGAAGCCCAGGGCTCCGAGCACGCTCCAGAGCGCGTAGGCGGCGAGGTAGGGAAGGGCGCCGAAAGGGGCGAGCAGGGGCAGGGCATGCGGGGGATAGGAGAACGCCATGCCGCTCTGCTCGGGCGAGAACCAGTCGCGGAGCAGGGCATTGTAGCGGGCGAGATCGTAGGCGGGGGCAGCATCGCCGAGGATGGCGAGGCGCCCGCCGGTCCAATAGTTGAGGAAATCACGGCCGAGGTAGAAATTCCCGGCCTCCATGAGCTGCGCGTCGGGCCAGAAATGGCTCCACGTCATCACCGCGCCTGCCGGTAGCGCGGCCAATGCGCCGAGCAGCAGTGCCTTGTTGTAATCCCTGCCCATCCAGCGCCCTCGGCCGAGGCCCGAAAGCTAGCCGGGGCGCGTAAAGAAAGGCCGAAATGCAAGGCGGGGCGGTGTGCGCCCCGAATGCGCCCTGCGCGGCTGCGTTTGCGGGATCTGCGCCTACTCCAGCGCCCACGGCGCGAGGATGAGCAGCATCAGCAAGATCCACATGGCTATCGACTGCTGTGTGTATTCGCTCATGGCCATCTCCCCTGGCAGACCATGCGATCGGTGGATCTTAGCGCCGAAGCCGACCGTGCAAAAGTCCGGATACCGCGAATTCCGGAGGACAGCCGCCAGAGCTATGCGTCCGTCAACGGGGCAGGTGTGGCGCTCGCGACATGGTTTGCGCCGCCTCGGCGCGGCATGCCAGCAACGGTCATCCCGCAATGGCATGACCGACATCGCTGCCGCAAGGCACAGCCGACAATGGCGTTGCTGCGCAAGGCTGCTTTCGCTAGCGTTTTTGTGAATGTGCGGATATTCCGCTTGCACATCTTCACCAAGCGTCGGCCTGATATGCACTCCAATCCCTATGACGAGCATCTCGAAAAGAACGCGGCGAACTACCAGCCGCTGACGCCGCTGCAATTCCTGCAGCGCGCCGCACTCGTTTATCCGAACCACACGGCGATCATCCACGGCACGCAGCGCTTCACCTACGCGCAGTTCTATGAGCGGTGCCGCCGTCTCGCCTCGGCGTTGAAAGCGCGCGGGATCGGGCCGGGCGATACCGTATCGGTGATGCTGGCGAACACGCCGGCGATGCTCGAGGCGCACTACGGCGTGCCGATGGTGGGTGCGGTGCTGCACACCATCAACACGCGTCTCGATGCGCCTGTCGTCGGTTTCCAGCTCGACCATGCGAATACGAAGTTCTTCATCACCGACGGTGAGTTTGCCGCTCTCTCCAAAGCCGCACTCGGGTTCGCGCAGGTCAAGCCGCAGATCGTCGATTACGACGATCCGGAATTTCCGCAGGGCGGCGAGCGGCTGTCGGATGTCGAATACGAGGCGTTCATCGCCGCAGGCGATCCGCAGTTCGCGTGGGAGATGCCGTCCGACGAGTGGAACGCGATCTCGCTGAACTACACCTCCGGCACGACGGGCAATCCGAAGGGCGTCGTCTACCATCACCGGGGCGCGGCGCTGATGTGCTATGCCAACAACCTCGAAGCCGGGATGGGGCCGCACGCGGTCTACCTGTGGACCCTGCCGATGTTCCATTGCAACGGCTGGTGCTTTCCCTGGTCGATCTCCGCCGTCGCGGGCACGCACGTGTGCCTGCGCTGGGTGCGCGCGAAAGCGATGTACGACGCCATCATCGAACACCGCGTGACGCATCTTTCCGGCGCGCCGATCGTAATGGCGACGCTGCTCAATGCGGCGCCCGACGAAAAGCGCACCATCGATCACCGCGTCTCGGTCAACCACGCCGCCGCGCCGCCACCGCAGGCGGTGCTCGACGCAATGACGGCCGCGGGCTTCCACCTCACGCACCTCTACGGTCTCACCGAGACGTACGGCCCGGCGGTGGTGAACGAATGGAACCGCGACTGGGACGATCTCGACGCGGATGGACGCGCGTTCAAGCGCACGCGCCAGGGTGTGCGCTACCTCGCGCTCGAAGACCTCACGGTGATGGATCCGGTGACGATGACGCGGGTGCCGGCCGATGGGGAGACCATCGGCGAGGTGATGTTCCGCGGCAATATCGTGATGAAGGGGTATCTCAAAAATCCGACCGCCACGGACGAGGCGTTCGCCGGCGGGTGGTTCCATTCCGGCGACCTCGGCGTGCTGCACGCGGATGGATACATCCAGCTCAAAGACCGCTCGAAGGACATCATCATTTCCGGCGGCGAGAACATCTCATCGATCGAGGTCGAGGACGTCATCTACAAGCATCCCTCGGTCGCCTATTGCGCGGTCGTCGCCAAGCCGGACGAGAAGTGGGGCGAGACGCCGTGCGCGTTCGTGGAGCTGCGTCCGGGAATGGAGGCGACGGCGGAGGAGCTGCTCGCCTGGTGCCGCGAGCGGCTCGCCCATTACAAGTGCCCGCGCCACGTCGTCTTCGCGGAGGTGCCGCGCACATCGACGGGCAAGATCCAGAAGTTCAAGCTGCGCGCGCTGGCGAGGGAGGCGTAGAGCCCGATCGCTATTCTTCGAATCGCGATGCGGCTCTCGCCTTTGGATTAGACCGATGATCGACGCTTCGGACTAAGTGGGGGCCGAAGCGATCATGGTCTTTTGCTTAGACCGATGATTCACGCTTCGGACTGGTAGGGTCCGAAGCGATCTTGGTCTAGCGGAAAACCGGTACCCACTTTTCCGGAAGCACTCCTCTTGGTCGTGCTTCTCATCGGAAAACCGGTCCCCACTTTTCCGGAAGCACTCACTCTTGGTCGTGCTTCTTGTCGGAAAACCGGTTCCCACTTTTCCGGAAGCACTCCGGCAGCCCAGGCAGCGGACGCGCGGACAGCCGAGCGCACCGGCCGGTGCCATCGAACCAGCGCGTCTTCGGCCAATGACGAACGATCCGGCGCCATCGCGCTCAACGCCGATGCGCGGGGAAACCGTTTGCGTTGAAAGAAATCCGGCGGCTGATGCGGGATAGCAGAGAGCGGACGCTGCTCTTCATGGCCATGGATCTGCATGGCGTTGCTCTGCATGGCGTTCAGCGCACGCCGCGCTCGCGCCCGGCGCAAAAACGAGTGTCAGTCCACGTGCAGACGACGGTGTCTGTCTGGTAGAGGCGAGCGGTGGCCGCTCGCCCCAACTCTCGGATTACAGCGACGGCCTAGTGTCGCGTCTTGTTCTCGCTGAGGCGAGTGATCTGGTCCTTCAGCTTGAGTTTTTCCAGCTTAAGCCGCTGGATTTCCAGGTCGTCCGATCCGGGGCGGGAGACCTCTTCTTCAATCCTACGCTCGAGAAGCCGGTGCTTCTCCGTTAGCTCTGCAATGTGAGCTACAAGCGCCATCATGGTCCTCCATGCATGTTGAAGAGACGATCCAGCGTGA
>DASRYA010000195.1:0-9898 GCA_035687305.1 Hyphomicrobium sp.
CCGCCGATCCGCGCCGCCAGGGCTGACGTCGAAGTAAGACGACGGCGGGCAGCGCCTAGATCATGATCGCTGCGGATGCGTTCGAAGCGTGGCGCATCGGCTCCATCAAAAAACCAGAGCTGCATCGCTATTCAGAGAAATGCGTTCGCGGCTCTGGGGCCACCGACAACAGCGGTTGGCTTCTGCCTATTCGCTATCGATCACCGTTCAACGTCACGCCCGTGTCAGGCCTCTCGTCGGACGAGTGACAAATGCGGCACGCTCCCGGGTCCATTGCAAAAATACCCCCGCTCCCGACAGGCCGGTGCCGTTGTCGAGGGTCAGGCGCTCAATTATTTTTCGAGACTTGGACAAATCATTTTTCGGAGGGGCGAATGCATTCTTTGAAATTGACCTTAGCCGCCACCGCAGTGATTTACGCACTTTCGGCGACGGCACATGCTGATTGCATCAAGGTCGAGTCGCTCGGCGAAGCGGTGACCCACGATATCGCCGAGGTCTTTGCGACGCACGGTCTTGCAAACATCATTTATGGGAAGGGCCGCGTGGGCAAGGGTCCTGTCCACACGAAGTGCGTCGACGGATCGGCGACAACGACGTGTCGCTCCTGGCAGACGGCGTGCACGGCGACGGCACCCCATACGTGCTTAGGCGCCTGGCTTTGCCTGCCCCTGTGATCCCATGCCCGGTGCAGACGAGCGCAACATCGGAAGAGCACCCACGACCCGCACGTGATCGCCGCGGGGCGTGCGGCCGAAAGACGGCGGCGCCGAACACCACTGTTGGCAATTTGGCCGGTGCCGTGATTGCTAGGCAGACAACCTTGAACGAAGTGCCCCGGCGCCGTGCCGTGAGGCCGGCGCCCGAACGCAACAATCTGATATTGCTTGATGTTCTGCGGGGCGATGGCGGTCCCTACGGGAGTCGAACCCGTCTTTTCAGATTGAAAATCTGACGTCCTAACCGATAGACGAAGGGACCAGCAGGCCGATGGGTATAGGGGCGATTTGCGCCCCGCGCAAGCAACCGGCCAGCGCGGCGAAACGCCATCGTGGAAAGCCTTGCGATCAAAGCGCCAGGACGTCGGCGGCCCGGCATCCTGCACCGGCGGCTGGCCGGCGCCGATCTATGCAACAAGGGCCCTCGCAGCGCGGTGCCCGTGCGTGGGTCTTGCCCGGCCGCGGGGTCCGGGCGAGGGCGGGGCCCCGAGCTTTGCGGGAAGGTCCCGGCGGCTGCCGTAAACGGTGCTCGTCACAACGGGCCAATTTGCAGACCGTACTTCCGCTCCACATGCAATCGGCCGGCGCCGCTGGTCGCGAGCGCCGGCCGAAAATTTGACCGCGTGGATCGGGTCTCTATGTGGCGCGCCCGTCAGTGGCCGCCGAGACGCTGCCCCGGGCCGCCGGGCGAGCCGGCTCGATTGCCGTTCGTCAGATTGTCGATGATGCCAGGCAGCGCCTTGGCGAGCTGCGAGAGCAGATCATCCTGACTGCATCCGGCTTTGTCGGCCATCTGGCTGACGGTATCTTTGCCGAGCGCCTGTCCGAGATGATCGGGCTGCACCGGCTTGTTCTCGCCGTTACCGATCCAGGAGCGGACGGCATCGTCGAGACCGGCGGACTGAAGCTGCTGAAGAAGTGCTCCGAGCCCGCCCAGAGCGCCGAGATCGACATCGCCGCCCTGTCCCTGCTGGCTGGCAGCGGGATTGGTCGCCTGCGGCGCCTGGCTTTGCTGCTGTTGCCGCTGCGGCGTCGACGCGGATTGCTGGCCCTGGCCCTCGGGCGCTTGTCCCGTCAGCAGTTCCTGGAAGATCACGACCAGCGGTTGGGGCACGTTGCCGTTCTGAGCTAGCTGCCGGAGTGTATCGTCGAGAAAACCCATAACTTGCTCTCCTATACTTTGACGTTGCGTTGCGCGTGTATCGCGCCGACGTGCGGTTCAGTGGGCGTTGAGCCGCTTGTTGCACTCGCTGTAGTAGCCGCCGCCTTCCTCGGTCCATTTGGGCTCGGCGATGCCCGCTTCCTTGTTGGCCTGGTATTGATCGCGGCATGTCAACATGCGCGCCTGCCCGGCGGGCAGGTGCGAATATTTCTTGGAGACGACATCGGGGAAGGCACCGGCCGCCGTCGTCTGCATGCCGCCCGCGCGCTGCGCCGTAACGGTGGGACAGCCCGCAGAGCGGAACGCGTTCCACGTCATGCCGTTGAGCGTGCCCGCAGCCTTCGCGGCCTGGTAGCGCGAGCTACATTCCTGCTCGCTCACCTTGGTCGGTGTTTTGGAGGGCGCCGTTGCGCTTTTCGCGGCGCGCTTTTCCGGTGCCGTCGCGGGGGCGCGTGCCGCCTCATTCTTTTGCGCAGCACCTTTGGTGGCTGCCGTTTTGGCGACGCACCCGGCGGAACGGAACTCGTTCCAGGTCATGTTCCCGAGCGTGCCGTTGGCCTTCGCCGCGCTGTAGCGAGCGCTGCACTCGTGCTGGGTGACTTTGGCGCCGGTGTCGGCACTGCCTTTGCCCGCCGCGTTTTTGGTTTCAGGGCCGGTATGTGCCGGTTGCGCTGCCGCGGCTTTGGTGACGCAGCCTGCAGACCGGAACGCGTTCCAGGTCATGTTCCCGAGCGTGCCGTCGGCCTTCGCTGCCTTGTAGCGGGCGCTGCACTCTTTCCTGCTCGGGCCTGTGGCGACGTGCGGTGTCTTCGTCATCTCGGCTGCCGTGCTGGCGCCGGTGCCGCATTCCGCGGCGCGGAACTGCGCCCAGTTCTTGCCGCCGAGAGTGCCCGCTTTCTCGGCTGCCTTATACTTCTCGCTACACTGCTGCATCGTCAGTGCGTCCGCGGGTTGCGCCAGGGCGAGTACGGTTAGAGCCGCGAGGCCCCCGAGCACCCGATTAGCACGGTTCGACATTGCCATGACCTCACACGCTGCCAGATGAGATTTCCGCCGCATGGAAGTGATCACTGGATAATGCCGAGAAGCAATAAAAGGCGCGCGGTAGACTTTATGTTTGGAGAATGAAATGCCGTCCTTTTGTCGCTTGTTCGATCACGGATATTCCGAGTGCGCAAAGGGCGCGCAGCTGCGGCCCGTCGGCCGGCGATAAGGCCGTCGGGCCGCGATCGCGATCGCCGTAAGAGCACGCTCCGGCATGAAGCGATGGGCACGGTCGAGCGAGATTTGCAGGCGGACCTGCGTTCGATCATCAGTTGCCGAAGCTGCGGCGGAACACATCGTTGGCAGATGAGCCGCTGCTGCTCACGCGTGTCGAATAATTGCCGCCGCCGCTGCTGCGCGATTTCGACGAACCACCCTGGCTGGCGGTGCGGCGGCTGGAATGGCTCGAAGCGCTGCGGCTTGCCCGGCTGCGCGAGGTGGACGAGCGATCGAGCCGCCGCGCCAGCTCGACTTGCGCGAGATGATCGGTGCCCTTGTCGATCTGCTTCCACTTGCCCTCGAGCGCCAGGGTGATGCGCTTTTCATGACCATAGATATCTTCCTCGGTCGTGATATCGCCGTCTTCATCGACCTGCGCCGTGAAGTAGGTGATGTGCACCGGGATGTGCTTGTCGAGGTGAATGCCGTTTTCCTCCGGCTTGCCCTTCACGAGGGCTGCCACCGTCTCGGGACTCCAGCCCTTGTCGATGTCGAGCAGAACCTGCGCCAGCACAAGCGGGTTGCGAACTCTCACGCAGCCGTGGCTGAAGGTGCGTTGCGTGGAGTTGAACAGCTTCTTACTCGGCGTGTCGTGCATGTAGACCGCATGCTTGTTGGGGAAGGTGAATTTGAGCTGCCCGAGCGCGTTGCCGGGTCCCGACGGCTGGTAGACATCGTAGTTGCGGATGTCGGACTTGCCCCAGTTGACCTTCCATGGATTTACCTCGCGCCCGTTGCGCACGAGCTTCATGCCCTGGCGATGGAAGTATCCGCCGCCGCGCAAGAGGCTCGGATAGACCTCGTTCATCTTGATGCTCTGGGGCACGATCCAGCGTGGATGGAAGTAGATCGTCTCGACGTCCTCCGAGAAGACCGGCGTCTGCGTGCTTCTGGTGCCGACGACGACCCGTTCCTCGTGCTTCACTTCCCCGTCGCGTACGACGCGCACCTTATATTCGGGGATGTTGACCCAGACGTAGGTCTCACCGAGATCTTCGGGCATCCAGCGCCATTCTTCCATGTTCGCCAGCAAGGTCCGCGGTGAAACGTTCTGTCCATCGTTCAGGGCGCGGCGAGTCTTGGCGTTGATGGTGCCGTTGGCCGGCGAAATCTCGTGCTTGGTCTGGAAGCGTCTCACCGCATCGGCCAGGGCGTCGTCGTAGTAGGTTCTGTCGACGCCGTAGGCCGGAACGCCCAGCCGCTCGCGCACGAGCGCAATCTGCTGATCCGTCATGCCGGGGCTGAGCTTGTTGCCCTTGGGGATCGTCAGCGCGCCATCCTCGCCGGCGTTGCGGCGGGCGAGGTATTGCTGCCGCAATCTTTCGAATTGCGGGTGCTGCGGGTGCTGCTTGCGCAAGAAGGCATCGGGCACTCCCGTTGCCGCGATGTCGGCCATGACGAGATAGGGCGGACGCAGCTGCGGCTTGCGATCGAGGTAGGAGCTGAGCTGGGTCGCGGGGTCTTCGATGCGCCCACCGCGGGCGTAGCGCGCATATTTCAGTATGGCGAGGGACAGACCGACTTCCGCCGCGGCGAGCTCCCTGTCGGTAAGCTGCGCGGATTCAGTTCTCGGCGGCAATTCGGGAACTTTGAAATCGGCAGCGGAAAGGCCCCAGTCGTCGGCACGCTTCAGCTCGTCGATTGCGGCGGTTGCCGCCTGCGTCCAGCCCGAGCGCGTCACCCAAACGGGCGCGTTGCGGCCCGCATAGAACATCCACAGCGCGTCGCGATCCGCCTGCGCGGTGCCATCGGGGAGGGGGCCGAGCAGAAGTTTACGCACATCGAGCACGAGCTTGTTGTCCGACGCCAGGAAGTAGTCCGGTCGCGGCGGCTCGGGCTGCATCGGCGCGGCAGCTGCAGGCGTGGCAATGAAGTTGAGACCGAGCGTCAGTCCAGCAAAGACGCTCGCGACTTTGATCGAAGGCTTTTGCAGGGGCTTTGGAGGCATCTGGTTACTACTCTCTGCAGCGAGGGGTTCAAGGGCGGCAGTGCGCGCATCGTCGACGTCGAGGACGCCCGCAGCGGCGACGGTCCTCAGCACGAAGTCGCGCGCGCGGCGGGCGGCTTTGGCGTGGCGGTCGAGACGGCGCGCTTCCGGCGCCTGGGGCAGGGCAACGAGGAGAGCGGCCTCACTGTTGGTGAGCTGCTGGGGCTCCTTGCCGAAGAACTGGATCGATGCGGCGCGGACGCCTTTCACGCGGCCGCCGAACGGCGCCAGCGCGAGATATACGCTCAGGATCTCGCGCTTGGTGAAGAGGGTTTCGAGCTGAATGGCGCGCACGATCTGGCGCACCTTCACCGATGCGGTGCGCTTATATTGATTGTCGAGAAGACGCGCGACTTGCATCGTGAGCGTCGAACCGCCAGTGACGATCCGCTGCTGTACGAACAGATCGCGCACGGCACGCGCAAGGCCCACCGGGTCGACGCCGAAGTGCGAGTAAAAGCGCCGGTCCTCGAACGCGAACAGCATTTTTAGATATCGCGGATCGACCCTGTCCGGATCGAACGGAACGACGAGCCCCTTCGCAGTGCGGCGGAGCCGGTCGATGCCATCCGCGCCATTGTCCGATGCCGCGATGACCTCGGAGAGCTTGACGACAGGCGGTGGCCCGAGCTTCAGGAACGCGATCTGAAGGGCGATGTAGACGAGGGATGTCAGGGTAACCAGTGCGAGCGCCGCCCTAGCGGCGTAGCGCGCAAGCCGCGTGTCGGCGATGTTGCGCCACGTACGATGAGGGAACGGTTCCGTCGCCCCCCGTTTCGCTTCAGGCTCGCAGGCCGAGATGAGTGCTCCGCCGGCGTCTGTGGCTACCAACATCGTGCCCTCGTCGATGGACTTCAGAGTTCGAATAGAACTCCGTCCGCAAGCGCGAGGATGCATCAGCTGATAATTGTCAGTGGATCTCAACCGAAACGCTTCAAGCGCGTTTACGCAGACCAAACTGGATTGGCGCGATTTAATTCATACCAAGACGAACTGCGGAGGAGCTTCCGGGAAGGTGCGGGCGTATCGGGAAGAAGCGGCAGCGCTCGCGTGCGGCAATCGCCTCGCGGACGTCGCCGACGCCTGTCGATCGTAGCGAATGCTGGAGTTCACCGGCTCGATAAGCGCGGTGTTCAAGGCACTTTTAACTGCTGCCGGCTGCCGCGCAAAACTCTCTAATCTGTGAACTTTCGTCCAACTGCTCGCCGCGCGACAGGCGCATCAGAGCGCATCGGTCTCGCTGTTTTCTCCATTACTGGCCTTGGCGAGGTGATCGATCGCCGCTCCAAGACCGCCGCCGACGCGCTCCAGAACGGCCTCGGCCTCGGCGATGTCGTATCCCTGCAGCAGGAGGACGGCGAGCTTTACGCTGCCGTTGGCGCGCTCAAGTGCTTCGCGCACGGGCTCGCCGCTCTGACCTGTGAGATGTGCAACCATGCGCTCGCGGCGCTTGGCGAGCTTGGCGTTGCACGCCTGAACTTCCACCATCATGCCGCGATAGATGCGCCCCAGGCGGATCATGATGAGCGTCGAGAGCAGATTGAGCGTGATGCGCTGGGAGGTGCCGGCATTCATGCGCGTCGAGCCGGCGATGGGCTCGGGGCCGGTGGCCAGGTAGATGGGATATTCCGCATCCGTGAGAAGGGCAGTGTCGGGATTGTTTGCAATGCCGACTGTCAGTGCGCCGCGTCCACGGGCTTCGCGCAAGCATGTGAGCGTGAAGGGAGTCGTACCGCTCGCGGCAACGCCGATGAGCACATCGTCCGGCCCGATGCGATGGTCTGCGATGAGCTCACGGGCGCGGATCGTGTCGTCTTCGGCCCCTTCCACCGCCTGTGTCATCGCAGCTTCGCCACCCGCCAGCAGCAGCAGCAAGCGCTCCTTTGGCCAACTGAACGTCGGTAGCAGCTCGGCGCCGTCTTGAACGGCAAGCCGCCCGGACGTACCTGCACCGGCATAGACGAGACGGCCCGCGCGGCGCAGGCGGGCCTCGATGGCGAGCGCCGCCGCTTCGATGGCCTGACGCGCCTCGCGCACGGCGGCAACCGAGGCGAGCTGGCCGTCGATCATGGCATCGAGGATGTCCCGGGGCTGCCACAGGTCGATATCGGCGTAGCGCGGACTTAACTGTTCCGTATGCATGCAGGCAGCGTCGGCTCCGGGCCCCTTGGCCAGCGTCTATACTGTCGTGCTTACATAACGTAGGTGCTCGGAAAGTTGCATCCAATGGGCCGAACGGCGTTACTTCTTGGTGTCGATGGTGGCGGAACCGGCTGCCGCGCGCGCCTGACCGATCTCGGCGGGCACGTGCTGGGTGAGGGTACGGCGGGCCCGGCCAATATCCGCTTCGGCCTCAAAGAGAGCTTCGGCGCCGTGATGCGCGCCACGGAGGAATGTCTGGAGGAGGCAGGTCTTCCCGTGGAGGAGGTCGACATCGTCGCCTGTCTCGCATTGGCGGGGGCGAGCGAGCCGACGCATCTGGCGGCTGCCCGCACATACAACCTGCCATTCATGCAGACGATCCTGACGACGGACGCGCACGCCGCGTGCGTCGGCGCGCACGGCGGGCAGAACGGCGGCATCATCATCATAGGCACCGGCAGCGTCGGCTGGGGTCTCGTTGGCGGGCGCGAATACCGCGTCGGCGGCTGGGGCTTTCCAGTATCCGACGAGGGTAGCGGCGCGTGGCTCGGATGCGAAACCGCGCGGCGCGTGCTGTGGGCCTATGACGGGCGTGCGCCCTGGACCGACCTCCTCAAGCGTGTGCTGGAGCGTTTTGATGGCGATCCCCATGCGATCGTGCGCTGGATGGGACAGGCGCGGCCGCGGGACTTTGCGGTGCTGGCGCCGCTCGTCCTGGAATATGCCGCCCGCAACGATCCGGCCTCGCGCGAGTTGCTTACCGCAGCGGGTCAGCACATCGATGCCATTGCGCGGCGTCTCGCGGCGCTGGGCGTGCCCCGGCTGGCTTTGTCGGGTGGTCTTGCCACGGGCATCGAGCCCTGGCTGGCACCGGACACTCGCCAGCTTCTCGTCACGCCGATCGGCGATGCATTGAGCGGAGCACTGCGGCTCGCGCGCGAGGCTGCTCTTCACCTCGTGACGCCGCAGCCGTTGGCGGCAAACCGCTAATGACCACGAAAACCAGCGAGAAGGCGACGAGGGCACCCGTGACTATGGGAATTGCGAAAGCGAAAATGGCGCAGGAGTTGAGCGAGGCGCCGCTCGCCGTCTTTCGCCAGGAGCAGGCGCTTTCCGAGCCGCTGGCGGACCTTGCTCAGCGTCTGCAGCGGCGCCCGCCCAATGTGGTTGTCACCTGTGCGCGCGGTAGCTCCGGGCATGCAGCCGCGTTCGCAAAGCACCTGATCGAACGTTACCTCGGCATTCCAGTATCCCCGGCGGCACCCAGCATCGCCAGCATCTATGGCGGCGGTCTGCACCTCAAGGATCAGCTCGTGCTCTCGATCTCACAATCGGGACGCAGCGATGACCTGCTCGCACTCACCGAAAGTGCCAAGCGCTCCGGGGCGCTCACCGTCGCCGTCACCAACGCGGAGGATTCCCCGCTCGCGGCCATGAGCGATGTCGTGCTGCCTATCTGCGCGGGACCGGAGCTGAGCGTTGCCGCCACGAAGACGTTCATCGCGACGGTTGGCGCATTGGCGCGGCTCACGGCGCGCTGGGCCGGCAATGCCGCGCTCGAGGCGGCGATGGGTCGCTTGCCGGAAAGGCTCGGCGCGGCGGCCGGGCTCGACTGGAGCGCCGCCGTGCCGGTGCTGGCCGACGCAGACAGTCTCGTCACCATCGGCCGCGGCTCGACACTCGCCATCGCGCGGGAAGCAGCGCTGAAGCTGAAGGAGACCTGCAATCTCCACGCCGAGGCCTTCAGCGGCGCGGAGTTCATGCACGGGCCGGTGTCACTCGTCGAAACCCGCTATCCGATTTTGATGTTCATGCCGAACGATGCGGCAGCGCCGGGAATGCGCCAGCTCGCGGCCGATCTCAGGCGGATGGGAACGGCTCTGTTCGTTGCCGAGCCCGGCGGGCCTGCATCGGCGCGCCTTCCCACGTTGCCGCCCGATCAGCCGGAGACCGACGCCATCTGTCTCATCCAGAGCTTTTATGCGATGGCGGTGCAGCTCGCAGAACGCCTCGACATCGACGTCGACCGTCCCCGCCATCTCAGCAAGGTGACGAGCACTCTATGAGCACCATCAATCCCTGCCATGCGGTTGCGGCACGCAACGTCTTCGACGGTGTCACCGTGCTGGAAGACCACGCGGTGATCGTCGAAGGCCCGCATATTGTCGATGTCGTGCCGCGCGGTGAGGTGCCGGCGTCTCTGCCGGTCGTGACCCTCGCGGGAGATACGTGGCTCGCGCCGGGTTTCATCGATGTGCAGGTGAACGGCGGCGGCGACGTGCTTTTCAACGACGATCCCACCGTTGCCGCCATCAACACCATCGCGGCTGCGCATCGGCGCTATGGCACCACGGGGCTGATGCCGACGCTCATTTCCGACACGCACGAGAAAATGTGCACCGCCATGGCTGCCGCGCGGGCGGCCTCGGCGATAAATCCCAGCGTGCTGGGCATCCACTTCGAGGGCCCGTTTCTTTCGCCGGAAAAGCCGGGCGTGCACGATGCCGCGATGTTCCGCGCGCCCGAGCCGCGCGACCTCGAGCTTTTGAAGGACTGGCCCTGCGGCACCGTGCTCATGACGCTCGCGCCCGAGCGGGTGCCGGCGGATTTCATCGCCGCATTGAC
>DASRYA010000196.1:0-1659 GCA_035687305.1 Hyphomicrobium sp.
CCGGCGCAGCAGCGCGCGCGCAAGCACGACGCGCTGCAACTCTCCGCCCGACAATTCGCCGATCTGCTGATGGCGCACGGAAGCGGCGTCCACCTGCTCCAGCATGGGTGTGATGCGCGCCTTGTCGCCCTCCATGCCGAGCGACAGAAAACGCTCCACGGTCATCGGGATGACGGCGTCACTGTCGAAGCGCTGCGGGACATAGCCGATGCGCAGGTCCGCGCGGCGCTCAATTCGTCCGCGATCGGGCTTTTCGAGCCCGAGCAGCACGCGCACCAGCGTCGACTTACCCGCGCCATTGGGGCCGATGAGCGTGACGATCTCGCGGGGGGCAATGTCGAGGCTGACGTCGATCAGCTGGTCGCGGCCGCCGCGCGTGATGCCGAGCCCGCGCGCGGAGATGAGCGCATCGGTATTGAACGGCGCGCTGGCGTCAGCGCCGTGACTATGCATGCAGGCGCGCCCGGAGCCGTGACCGCACGGCACGGACGCCGCCGCGGCCATTCCGTCGCTCTGCGGCATGGGCGGTTCAATCCTTCTTGGACTGGCAGCTGCGGCACAGTCCGGAGACCTCGACGAATTTCACCCGCGGCTGGAACGAAACATCGCGCGCGAGCCGGTCGATGGTTTCGAAGATACCTTCCGAATCCACCTCCTGCACCGCATTGCATTTCTCGCACGAAAGGAAAATAGGCCGGCGGCCGGTGCGATGATCCATGCGCCGGCAGGCGAAAAACGCGTTCTTGCTTTCCAGCCGGTGGATGACGCCCGCCTCGATGAGCGCATCGATGGCGCGGTAGACGGAAATCGGTGCCAGGCGCGTGCCTTTTTCGGCGAGCTTGGCGAGGATGTCGTAGGCGCCGATGGAGGCGTGGGTGGCGGCGATTTCCTCGAAAACGTCCTGACGCAGCTTGGTGAAGCGGAGGTTCTTTTCGGTAAACGCCTGGTTGGCCCGCTCGACGGCTTTCGCCAGCTTGCGCTCGGCCTGGGTGAGTGACAGCGCTCCGTTTGGCTTGGTTGGGGCCTCAGTCATCGTTTCTTCCCAGACGTTTTCTGTTTATGCCACTGTATACCACAGTGCGGCGACGGCATAGGCTCAGTCGAAACGGACTGTAAACCTACCTGGCCGCTATCCGCATTTCCGCCAATATCATCATCCGCTTTTCCGCCAATATCATATGGTTCCTGACGTTCACCGGACAATGGAAGCCGGGAGCGTGCGCCAGCCTTGAGGCGCCGTCTCGCAGCTCTCTGCGCGTATCAATTTTCGAGAGCCACAAGCCATACAGATGTCATCTCAATCCGCGTATATCGTCGCGGCCCGCCGCACCGCCGTCGGCCGCATCGGAGGCCTGCACAGGAACAGGCGCATCGAGGAGCTGTGCGCGCCCCTCGTCGGCGCCGTGCTCCAGGATAGCGGCCTCGGGCCGCAAGCGGTCGACGAATTGATCGTCGGCAACGCAACGCAAGGGGCAAACCCCGCCCGCCTCATCGCGCTGGCCGCCGGATTGCCCGAGACGGTGCCGGCCGCCACCATCGACCGGCAATGCGGCTCGGGCCTCGATGCCATTCTCGCGGCGGTGCGCGCCGTCACGCTGGGCGATGCGCAGGCGATCGTCGCGGGCGGCGCCGAAGCCATCTCGACCGCACCCTGGCGCG
>DASRYA010000197.1:0-7819 GCA_035687305.1 Hyphomicrobium sp.
CATGGCCGTATCGCATCCCAGTCCGTCGACCTTCGCCACCGTCACATACCCTTCGGCATTGGCACCCGCCCCGCGCGGGAACCCGATAATGGGCACGCTCGGGTGCCGACGCTTCAGCTCTGCGACGATTCTCCGGTTCGGTTCCACCACCCAGGTCGCGAATTCCCCATCCGGAAGATTTCCTGCCCAACTATCGAAGATCTCAAGGCGTCGGCCCCGGCGCGCACCTGGCCGTCGAGATATTCGACCGATGCCTCGATGACGATCTCGATCAGGCGCGCAAACGTCTCCCGGTCCCGGTAGGCCATCAGGCGCGCGGCCGCCTGGTCCGGCGATCCCTTCCCGCCCACCATGTAGGTCGCGATCGTCCACGGCGCGCCGCAAAAACCGATCAGCGTCACCTCGGCCGGCAGATCCTGCCGCAACCGCGCCACCGTCTCGCACACGCGGCCGAACTTCTCGCCCGTCCCGCCGAGGTCGAGCTGCTTCAGCCCCGCCCCATCCGTGATCGCATCGAGGCACGGGCCCTCGCCCTCGAGGAAGCGCACGCCCTGCCCCAGCGCGTCCGGCACCACGAGAATATCCGAAAACAGGATCGCCGCGTCGAACCCGTACCGGCGGATCGGCTGCAGCGTCACTTCGGCGGCGAGCGCCGGCGAGTAGCACAGGTCGAGGAACCCGCCCGCTTCCGCCCGAACCGCGCGATACTCCGGCAGGTAGCGCCCCGCCTGGCGCATGAGCCAGATCGGCGGCGGCGAGACCGCTTCGCCGGCGAGAACTCTCAGCAGCTTGCGCTGGGTCGCCTTGGAGGCAGCGAGTTTTGCGGGGGCACCCATGTGCTCTTAAACCAATCTAGAATCTTAGACTCTTGTTTTTGTTCTTCTTACCCACGGGGGTTCTGAGGATTACGGCGTTGTCCTAGCCCAATCCTTGCCTTGCGCACAGGGGCAGTGACGCTCCGCCCTATCTGGTGCCCTGTGAGCTGCCGAGCCACTAGAGCCCGTTAAGACATCCGCGATCAAGCCTCTAGCGCCATCCGTGCCGCTGCAAGGCGCGGCGCTCACCTGTTGAGAGGCGCTGGACGAGCGGCCAAGAAAGGACCAATCCTCAAGGAGAGGCGGTTACACGGATGGGCAATGCCATGCTCGCCCGTTTGTGGGCAGCTTCGTGGACGAGGTGACGCTGCGCCATGGCAACATGCGCACGTTGCATCCGCCCGCTGTATAACCCGGCATGTTTTCAACAGTCCCTCCCGCGGAGCCGCCGTGGTCATGAAGACCAGCCTGCCGAGCTTCTTTCACCTGCATCTCGTCTCCGATTCCACCGGCGAGACGCTGACGACGATCTCCAAAGCAGCCTCGGTGCAGTACGCGCTGGTGCGTCCGATCGAGCACGTGCATCCGCTCGTGCGCACGCCGCGCCAGTTGAAACGCGTGCTGCAGGAGATCGAGCAGACACCCGGCATCGTGCTCTACACCATCACCAACCGCGCGCTGTCCGAGGAACTCGAGCGCCGGTGCGCGGAGCTGAAAATTCCCTGCCTCGCGGTGTTGCAACCCATCATGCAGGTGCTCGAAAATTACCTCGGCGCACCGCGCACGCCGACCGTCGCCGGCCAGCACGTCCTCGATGCCGACTATTTCCGCCGCATCGATGCGCTGAACTTCACCATGGCGCACGACGACGGCCACCTGCCGGAAGACCTCAACGATGCCGACATCATCGTGCTCGGCATCTCGCGCACGTCGAAAACGCCGACGAGCATCTACCTCGCCCAGCGTGGCTTCAAGACCGCGAACGTTCCGCTGGTGCCGTCCATCCCACTGCAGGAAAAGCTAACGAAGCCGCACTCGGCATTCGTCGTCTGCCTCGTCGCGAGCCCCGATCGCATCGCCGAGGTGCGCCGTCACCGCGCCATGATGCTTGGCGATCGCAACCTCGGGGATTATGTCGATCGCGACCGCATCAACGCCGAGATCGCCTATTCACGTAAGATCTGCGCGCAGAACGGTTGGCCGGTGATCGATGTCACCCGCCGGTCCGTGGAGGAATCCGCAGCGCAGATCTTGAAGCTGTACCAGGACCGCCAAGCCACGAAAGAACAGGCCGCGAAGGAAGAGGTAAAGGATGTCAGTGACGGCTAGTCAGCCGCAAATCGTACTCGCATCGGGGAGCAGAGCACGGCGCGAGATGCTGGCCGCAGCGGGGGTGCCTTTCACCGTCCAGGCCGCGGACGTGGATGAGCCCGCAATCCGGGCGCGGCTCATGGCGGACGAGCCGGGCATCGCGCCCCGGCGCATCGCGGAAGTTCTGGCCGCCGCGAAGGCGGAGGATGTCGGCGCGAAAAACAACAGCGCGCTCGTCATCGGCGCCGATCAGGTGCTGGCGCTGGGTGATGAGCTGCTCAGCAAGGCGCCATCCATCGAAGCGGCGCGCGCCGCGCTGCGCCGTCTGCGCGGCGCCACCCACGAGCTGCACTCGGCCGTCTCCTTCGCCGAAAACGGCAAGGTCACTTGGTCCCATGTCGGCACGGCACGTCTCACGATGAGGGACTTCTCCGATTCCTTCCTCGACGATTATCTCGTCCGCGCCCAGGATCGCGTAAGCCAGACCGTCGGCGCCTACGAGCTCGAAGGTCTCGGCGTGCAGCTCTTCGAGCGCATCGAGGGCGACTATTTCACGATTCTCGGCCTGCCGCTGCTACCCGTGCTCGCTGAGCTGCGCACACGGGGGATGATCGAGGAATGAGACGCGCCTGCGTCATCGGTTGGCCGATCGAGCATTCGCGCTCGCCGCTCATTCACGGCTATTGGCTGGCGCGCTACGGGATCGAGGGCACCTATACGAAGGTTGCCGTCGAGCCCGATGACGTCGCGCGATTCCTGCGCTCCCTCGGTGCTGAAGGCTTTGTCGGCTGCAACGTGACGGTTCCCCACAAGGAGATGGCGTACGCCATCGCCGAGGAAGCCGAAGATTCCGCGCGCGTCGTCGGGGCTGCCAATACCCTTTGGCTCGAAGGCGATCGTCTCCACGCCGCCAATACCGACACGTATGGCTACATGACCCACCTCGGTCATGTGGTGCCCGATTGGCGCGCGCACGACGGACCGGTGTGCGTATTGGGTGCGGGCGGCGCCGCCCGGGCCATCGTCTATGGTTTTCTCGACGCGGGTATCGACGAGGTGCGCATTTTCAACCGCACGCGCGAGCGCGCCGAGGCGATAGCGGAGCAGTTCGGCCCGCGCGTCAAAGTCTTCGACTGGCACAACCGCAGCGACGGGGCGCGCGATGCCTGCGTGCTGGTGAACACGACCGCCGTTGGCTTGAAGGGCGCCGGCTCCCTCGGCATGGATTTCACCGGCTTCAATCCCGACTGCGTCGTCAGCGATATCGTCTACGTGCCGTTGGAAACCGAGTTGATCGCCGCTGCGCGCAGCCATGGCCTGCGCACCGTGGACGGACTGGGGATGCTCCTGCATCAGGCTGTGCCTGGCTTCGAACGCTGGTTCGGTGTTCGTCCACAGGTGACCGACGAATTGCGCGCAACGATCGTTGCCGACATCGAGGGAAAATAGATGCTGATCGTCGGGCTGACGGGTTCCATCGGCATGGGGAAATCCACCGCCGCTGCACATCTGGCGGCGCGCGGCTTGCCCGTGTTCGATGCGGACGCGGAAGTGCATCGCCTCTACACCGGTGGAAAAACGGTGGAGCGCATTGAACGTGCGTTTCCCGGCACCACGACGGCGGAAGGTGTGGATCGCCAGCGCTTGAGCGCGGCCCTCGTTGCACACCCCGCACGCATCCGCGAGCTGGAGGCCATCGTCCATCCTATGGTGCGTGAGGCCGAGCGCACCTTCCTGCGCGCCGAGGCCCGCCGCGGCACGCCCATCGCCGTCCTCGAAATTCCGCTGCTGTTCGAATCCGGCGCCGACCGCCTCGTCGACGTCGTGATCGTGCTGAGCGCGCCCGCCGACGTGCAGCGCGCCCGCGTTCTGAAGCGTGGGCTCAGCCCCGAGAAGCTCGACGCGCTCCTGGCGCGGCAGACGCCCGATGCCGAAAAGCGCCGGCTCGCCGATTTCGTCGTCGACACCAGCAAGACCGTCGAGGAAAGCCGGGCGGCGCTCGATGCGATCATCGAAAAGTTGCGCACCCGCCACGGCGCCGCCTTCGCGCGGCATTGGGCGGCTTGACCGCGGCCTGATTCGCATCCGATTGAAGACAAATGCGCGAGATCATCCTCGACACGGAAACCACCGGCCTCGACCCCCGCAAGGGCGACCGGCTGATCGAGATCGGCTGCATTGAGCTGATTAACCGCATCCCCTCGGGGCGCGAGTACCACTGCTTCATCAATCCCGAGCGCGACGTACCCGCGGAAGCGGAAGCCGTGCATGGGCTTTCGACCGACTTTCTGCGGGACAAGCCGAAGTTCATCGAGGTCGCGCCGAGCTTCCTCGAGTTCATCGCCGGCGACGGCATCGTCATCCACAACGCGGCCTTCGACGTCGGCTTCCTGAATTTCGAGCTGGGTCTTCTCAATCTGCAGCAGATCGCCATGGAGCGCGTGACGTGCACGCTGCAGCTGGCGCGGCGCCGTCATCCGGCCGGGCCGAACACGCTCGATGCGCTCTGCAAGCGCTATGGCATCGACAACAGCAAGCGCACCAAGCACGGCGCGCTCGTCGACTCGCTGCTGCTCGCCGAGGTCTACATCGAGCTGCTGGGCGTACGTCAGGCGGCGTTCATCGATTTCGCCGACGAGAGTTCGAGCCCCCTCGGCGCCGAGCTGGCGCCGCTCGGCCGGCGCAACGCGGCCCAGCGGCCGTCACCGCTGGCGCCCCGGCTGCTGCCCGAGATGGAAGCGGCCCACCGTGCCTTTGTGGAATCGATGGGCGAGAAGGCCATCTGGCGGCGCTACATCGCGCCGGCGGAAGAAGCGCAGTAGCCGCGCCGTTCCATAAACTGCATCACAAAATGAAAAAGCTCCGGGCCGTAACCCGGAGCGCGATCGGTTTGCACACATCGCCGAAGCGAAGCGGGCGCCGTCAGTTCTTCTTCGGCTCGCTGGCCTGCGCCTGCTTTTCCTGCTGGCGGCGCATATAGAGCGAGGCAAAGTCGAATGGATCGAGCAGCAGCGGCGGGAAGCCGCCCTCGCGCGTGAGATCCGCGGCAATGCGGCGCACGAACGGGAACAGGATCGACGGGCAGTTGACGAGAAGGAACGGCTCCAGCGCCTGCTCCGGCAGGTTCTCGATCTTGAACAGACCCGCATAGACGAGCTGCAGCTGATAGATCTTGCCGTGCTTGTTGGTCGCCTGCGCGTCGAAGTCGATCGCGCTCTCGTAGAGCGACGGCCCGACGTTCTTCGCCGCCACGTTGATCATGAGCTGCAGGTTCGGCTGGTCGCCCGGATCCTGCATGAGCTTTTCGATGTTCGGATTTTCGAACGACAGATCCTTGATGTACTGCGCGGCGACATTCACCTGCACGGGAGGCGGCTGCGTCGTCGCGGCCTCCTCGGGCTTGCCGTTGCCGTTCGTAGAGTTCGCCATAGCTGCATCCGTGCCGGGTTTCGCCTGAGAGGCGGCTAGCTAACACGCGGACACCGTGGCGACAACGGCGTTACCTTCAGGAGACGTTAACGGGCGTCGGTCTCATCGTCGTCGATGCGCCGATACGTGCCCTCGATGATGACGGGCCCCCGCTTGCCCGTGGTATCGCGCGATGCCTCGCCCGCAGCGGGTTGCGCCCGCGGACGGCCGCTAAATCCCGGCAATACCGCCCTCAGCATCGAGCGCCGGACCGGCGGTATCAGCAGCACCAGCCCCAGCGCATCCGTAGCAAATCCCGGAATGATGAGCAGGCAGCCGGCGAGGATCACCGCATAGCTGTCGACGAGCGAGGCGACGCCCAGCCCGCCGCGGCCCATGGTGTCGAACATCCGGCTGAACATCGACAACCCCTGCCGGCGGATCACCGCCATGCCGACGAATGCCGAAAGCACCAGGAGCCCGAGCGTCGGCCACAGGCCGATCCACTGCCCCACGAGGATCAGCAGCGCGATCTCGACGAAAGGCAGGACGATCAGGATCAGCATCGACGCGAGCTGCAGTGGAGATATCATTGTCCGCTATTCATCTCCCGCTAGACCATGATCGCTTCGGACCCTATCAGTCCGAAGCGTGAATCATCGGTTTAATGAAAAACCTAGAGCGTCCGATCCGTTTTCATCGGATCGCAGGACGCTCTAGCCGGTTGTTGAGCATGTCGGCGCCATCCGGGGGCCCCAAACGGGGCCTTTGGTGCAATCGGGTTGGCATTGCCCCGTTTGTGCCTTACCTTGAACGAAGGACCATCTTAACCCCTTGATGGCGGATCGGATCAGAGGCCCCGTGCACCCCGGACTTGGGCTTCCTTTAAGACGCAATCATATATTGCTGTCGTATCCAGTCACGCTGTTGATTGCCAGGAAGGCATCCGCCCATGGAGAAGATTGATCTCTTCACCCTCATCTCGCTCATCGTCGCGGTTATCGTGGTGTTGAAGCTGAGAAGCGTCCTCGGACGCCGCACGGGTGATGAGGAAGCACGTGTCGAGCGCTACCGCGCCGAGCGTGCCCGTCAGGCGTCGGGCGCAAGCGACAACGGCAACGTCGTTGCCATGCCGCGCCGGGATCGCGACGCTGCTGCCGCCACGCCTGCCCCCGAGGTCAGCCAGGCCGACGTCGAGGAGCGCATCCGCACCTATCCGAGTGCGGAAGCGGGCGCGCGCGCCGGGCTCATCGAAATCGCAAAGCTCGATCCTGCCTTCGAGCCGGAGATTTTCATTCGCGGTGCCAAGCAGGCCTACGAGATGATCGTCACCGCGTTCGCCGAGGGCAACCGCAAGCTGCTCAAGGATCTCCTGAGCCGCGAAGTCTACGACGGCTTCGTGCGCGCCATTTCCGAGCGCGAGCAGCGCGGCGAGCAGGTCGATCAGAGCTTCGTCGGCATCGACAAGGCCGACATCATGGAATCGGAGCTGAAGGGCGGCATCGCCTCGATCACCGTCCGCTTCGTCAGTCAGCTCATTTCCGCGACGCGCGACAAGGCGGGCGCCATCATCGGCGGTGATCCCCAGCGCATCAAGGAAGTGACGGACATCTGGACTTTCAGCCGCGACATCTCCACCGCGAAGGCGCGCGCCAATCCGAACTGGCGCCTCATCGCCACGCAGTCGCCGGCCTGAAGTTGAGGTTCGACGCGCTTGGGGGCGCGTAGCGAGGATTGCGATCGCACCGCTGCCAGCGGCGCGGCTTGCATCGAGGGGGGATCGGCACGCGACCATGGCTGGTGCTCGCGCCCAGACCGCGTTGAGTGTGAAAGCTGCGGCATTGGCCGCGGCCGTGTTCTTCACCCTCGCGTTCTTCACCCATGCGCCCGGCATGATCGCGGCGGCGAAAGCCGAAACGCCCCTCTCACCGCCAAAGTCCGCCCCGGCACAGCCCGCCATGAGCAAGGACGACAAACCGTCGACATCCCGCGCCAAGGCGCCGGCGTCGTCATTGCCCGAAGCGCGCCTGGAGCGCGTGTCCTTTGCCGACCTTCCGGGCTGGGAAACCGACGATCACCTCGCCGCCTTCAACACGTTCGTCAAATCCTGCGACGCGGCCATCCGCATGGCCGAGAAGGGCTCGACCCGCGCCGTCGCGCAATGCCGCGTGCCGCTGGACGAGCTTGCCGCCGCCTGCCGCGCCGCCCAAGGGGTGAAAGCAACCGACAAGGCCGCGAAGGCTTTCTTCGAAAAGCAGTTCGTCCCGCACAAGATCGTCCATGCG
>DASRYA010000198.1:0-22415 GCA_035687305.1 Hyphomicrobium sp.
ACCGCGTGCAGGTTGCGGAGCAGCCAGCCGAAGTTCACGTCGCGGCGGATGCGCTCGATGGAATCGAAGGCCATCTCGGCGCTCGGCTGGTAGTGCATCGCCAGCACGACGCCGGTGACGATCTGCGCAACGAGGCAGAACGACAGGATGCCGCCGAAGGTCCACCAGTAGTTGAGGTTGCGCGGCGTCGGAAAGTCGACGAACTGCACGTAGAGCATGCGCCCGAGGGGCAGACGCTCATCCATCCACTTGCCGATCTTGGTCTTCGGCTCGTAGGTCCCGTAAGATATCCCTGACATGGTGCCCCGTTTGCCCGTCAACCGATCTTGATCTTAGTGTCGGATACGAAATCATAGACCGGCACTTCGAGGTTACGCGGTGCCGGACCTTTGCGGACGCGCCCCGCCGTGTCGTAGTGCGAACCATGGCACGGACAGAGCCAGCCACCGAAATCGCCCTTGCTGTCGCCCTGCGCCTGCCCCTTGGGCACACAGCCGAGGTGCGTACAGATACCGACCATGATCAGCCAGTTCTCATGGCCTTGCTTGGTGCGGTTGAGATCCGTCGCCAGCGCATCCTCGGGCAACGCATCGTTGCGCGCGAATTCGTCGATGAGATCCTTCATGGGGACGGCCGTGGCCGCAGAAATTTCTTCCGGCATCCGATGGCGGATGAAGACCGGCTTGCCGCGCCACAGCACGGTGATCGCCTGGCCTTCCTTCACCGGGGCCAGATCAACCTCGATGGATGCGAGCGCCTGCGCGCCGGCATCGGGGTTCATCTGCTGGATGAAGGGCCATAACGTCATCGCGCCGCCAACGGCTACGAAGGCGCTGGCCGCCAGGACGAGAAAATCCCTGCGGTCCGGTTCTTCGGCATCAATTGCCACGGGTGCCTCGCTAAGATCGCTGGACGAAAGACGTGCTGCGCCGAACTGATTTCCCGCCGGCATATGCCAACGGGCTATATCGCCCGCGCTTGGTATGGCTGCCTGCCATCAAACCCGGACGCGGTCAACGCGATTGGCCTATAGAACCCGGCGATTTGCCATGCGGTTTATTGACATTCTTCGCATTGGGGCTCAACCCCGCGCGCCCAGAATGTCCAAGGCAATTTGGCGCATAGCTTCGCCGCGCTGCAGCGTGGACGCAGCGCGGCTGACGAATGTCATTCCGCGGCGTCCGCGGCCAGGAATCCGCCCGACTGGCGGGCCCAAAGCTCAGCGTAGAGCCCGCCGCGGCGCAGCAACTCGGCGTGCGAGCCCTGCTCCACGATTTTCCCCGCATCCATGATCACCAGCCGATCCATGGCGGCGATGGTCGACAGGCGGTGGGCGATCGCGATCACCGTCTTGCCGTGCATCAAATTGACGAGCTGCTCCTGGATCGCGGCTTCGACCTCGCTGTCGAGCGCGCTCGTCGCCTCGTCGAGCACGAGGATCGGGGCATCCTTCAGCAGCACGCGCGCGATCGCGACCCGCTGGCGCTGGCCACCGGAAAGCTTCACTCCGCGCTCGCCCACGTGCGCGCGATAGCCGGTGCGGCCCTTGAGGTCCTCAAGGTTGCGGATGAAATCGTGGGCCTCGGCCTTCTTCGCCGCCGCGATGGCATCGGCCTCTCCCGCATCGGGGCGCCCATAGAGAATATTGTCGAGCACCGAGCGGTGGAGCAGCGAAGTGTCCTGGGTCACCATGCCGATCTGCGCGCGCAGACTGTCCTGCGTGACATGCGCGATGTCCTGGCCGTCGATGACAACGCGGCCGCCGTTGAGATCGTAAAAGCGCATCAACAGGTTGACGAGCGTCGACTTGCCGGCACCGGAGCGTCCGACGAGGCCTACCTTCTCGCCCGGCGCAACGCGCAGCGACAGATTCTCGATCACGCTGCCCCGGCCGGTCTCGGCGTTACGGCCGTAGTTGAAGTCGATGTGGTCGAAGACGATCTCGCCCTTGTCGACGACCAGCGGCTTTGCATCGGGGGCATCGACGACACTGCGCTCGCGCGCGATCGTCTCGAGGCCGTCCTGCACGACGCCGACGTTTTCGAAGAGGCCCGCGACCTCCCACATGATCCAGTGCGACATGCCCTGGAGGCGCAGCACCAAGCCGACGGAAAGCGCGATGGCACCGGTCGTGACGGCATCGATCGACCACAGCCACAGCGAGGTGCCCGCCACCATGAACAGCAGCGCCGCGTTGAGGCAGTTGAGCGCAACGGTGAGCATCGTCACGAGGCGCAACTGCGTGCGCACCGTATCGAGGAAGGTGCTCATGCTCTCCTGGGCGTATTTATCCTCGCGCTCGGCGTGGGCGAACATCTTCACGGTGGAGATGTTGGTGTAGCTGTCGACCACGCGGCCGGTCATCACCGAGCGGGCATCCGACTGGATGTGCGAGATGCGGCCGAGGCGCGGAATAAAATAGCGCATCGCAATGAGATAGCCGACGAGCCAGATCAGCAGCGGCGCTGACAGGCGCATGTCGGTCGAGGCGAACAGGAACACCGCGCCGGTGAAATAGATGGCCACGTAGAGCAGCACCTCGGTGACCTTCATCACCACTTCGCGCACGGACATCGCGGTCTGCATCACCTTGGTGGCGACGCGACCGGCAAAGTCATCGTTGAAGAAGGCCATCGACTGGCGCAGCACGTAGCGGTGCGCCTGCCAGCGCGTGCGCGCCGTGAAGCTGGAGATCAGCCCCTGGTGCACCACTGCCTCGTAGAGGAACTTCAACGTGGGCAGCAGCGCCAGCACCACCACGCTCATGGCGATGAGGAACAGCCCGTGCGTCGACCAAAAGGTGGCGCGATCGGCATGGGAAAGCCAGTCGACGAGCCGGCCGAGGAAGCCGAAAAGCGACACCTCGATCAGCGCGATCGTTGCCGATAGCGCCGCCGAGACGGCGAGCATCGGCAGAAACGGACGGGTGTAGTGATAGACAAAGCGCCAGAAGCCGGCGGGCGGCATTGCCGGCTGCTCGGGGGGAAAGGCGTCGATGCGCGTTTCAAGCCAACGGAAGAAGCGGGCGATCATCTGAGCTCCAAACGCCTTCGCGGAGGCGGCCGGCCAAAGGGCCGCCGCGGGATGCATCCCGGTCGAGGGATGTCCCAAAAGCCAAGGCTTTTCCTGGTCTTGGGAGCCCCTGCCAAAGACGCGCCCTAGACATTGCTGCCCGGGATATATAGGGGGAATTGCGCCAACAAAAGGGTTCGAGGACAGGGTGGACATGGGCGAGCTTCAGGAGCCGAACGCAGGTGCTAGCAACCTTGCCGAGCATAAGGAAACGGCCCGCGCCTGGTTCGAGGAGCTGCGCACCGGCATCTGCGCCGCCTTCGAGAAGCTCGAGGACGACCTGCCGGCGAACGCCCCGCTAGGCGACAGGCCCGCCGGCCGCTTCGTGCGCACCCCCTGGGAACGCACCGATCACACCGGCGCGCCGGGGGGTGGCGGCCTCATGAGCCTGATGGGCGGCCGTGTGTTCGAGAAGGTCGGTGTGCACACCTCCACCGTTCACGGCGAGTTCGCGCCGGAATTCCGCAAGCAGATCCCGGGCGCGGAGGAGAACCCGCAGTTCTGGGCATCGGGCATTTCGCTCATCGCCCATCCCCAGAACCCCAACGTGCCGGCCGTGCACATGAATACGCGCATGGTCGTTACCTCGAAGTGGTGGTTCGGCGGGGGAGCGGATCTCACGCCCGTGCTCGACCGGCGGCGTACGGAGAGCGATGCGGATACGCTCGCTTTCCATGCCGCCATGTATGGCGCATGCGCAGGGCATCCCATTGCCGACTACCAGCGCTACCGCGCGTGGTGCGAGGAATATTTCTACCTGCCGCACCGCAAGGAGATGCGCGGGGTTGGCGGCATTTTCTATGACTATCTGACACCGCCGGAGGCGGACGGCGGCTGGGATGCAGCGTTTGCGTTCACGCAGGACGTGGGGCGCGCCTTCCAGCGCGTCTATCCCATGCTGGTGCGGGGGAATTTCACACTTCCCTGGGGCGAGGCGGAGCGGGAGGAGCAGCTCGTGCGCCGCGGACGCTACGTGGAGTTCAACCTACTCTACGACCGCGGCACCGTGTTCGGCCTCAAGACGGGCGGCAACGTGGATTCGATCCTGTCGTCGATGCCGCCAGTGGTGAAGTGGCCGTGACGTAAGGCGCGAGGCGGCTCGCCGCCTCGACGCTCTCTCAGAGACAGCTTTCTTAGAGATAGCTCTTAGAAGCGCGTCGTCAGACCGAAATCGATCACGTCGATTTCGGGCGAGAGCCGGTTGCTGCCTGCAGGCAGGACCGCGAACGTCTGATCGTCGAAGTCAATCCGGCGATAGCCCACGTTCAGGTTGATGTCGCGGTTCCAGAAGTATTCGAGGCCGCCGCCGTACGTCCAGCCGCTCAACCCTTCGCTGGACTTCGCACCGGTGGTGACGTTCTTCACCTCCATGCCGCCGTAGGCATAGCCCGCGGTACCGTAAGCCATGAGGCGGCCGAAGGAATATCCGAGCCTGCCGCGTACGGTGCCGTAGTAGTTGAGGTCGGACCGGTAGATCCCATAGCCCGCGCCGCGGCCGCCGCCATCGGCGAAGGAGTAGAAGGCGTCGGTGAGGACGCCGACCACGACGTTACCGATCTGCTGGTCGTAGCCGAGCTTGCCGCCGATGGCCCAACCCTTGGGGTCCTTGAGCAGCGCGCCGCCCGAGCCGCCGAGGTTGACCTCGTCGCTGATGCTCCAGTCCGGAGATATGATGAAGCCCGTGCGCGCCAGCGCCGCGACCTCGTCATCGGAGGCGTAGCTGAGGCTGGGAAGGCGCCATTGCTGCGCTGCAGCCGGCACCGAAGCGCCAAACGCAAAAAGGAGGCACGTCAAACCGACACGCCGAAACCTATGCCACTGCATGCTCGAACCCCGGGAATTTCGATCCAGGAATCATAGATGCAAGCCGGGCTGCTGTCCGATGCAAATCGGCATCGGTGGATATCATATTTTCCGGCGGGCGCGCTCAGCGCCACGGCAAGCTTTCCTGCCGGACCTCGTCGAACGCGGCGGCGAACTCGAGGGCACCCGGCTTTTGCGAGCTGGCGTCCATGCGGCGGGTGAATTCGGCCAGGAGCTCGGCCGACGTCTTCCCGATCACCATCTTGTTCACGTAATAGGCCCGGCGGGTGAAGAAGTTCGTGGTCGGCGCCGTCAGTCCGACAGGTTGCATCATCTCGAGGCCCGTCCCCGGTCCGGAGAGGTTCATCAGCTCGATCTCCTCGCCGGAGAGGTTCGTCACGCCCTGGCGGGCGGCAAAGTCCTTGAGGCCGCGCAGCTTCAGGGCCTGGAGCCACGGCCCGAGGTCGCCGTCGAGATTGATGGCGTGCATGCCGTAGCCCTTCGGCGTCTGGGCAAAGGCGACGTGTCGATACCAGTTGTTCGGGACCGACTTGGCGCTCTTCAGCATGAGCTGGAGCGAGGCGATCTTGCGATCGAGCTCGCTTGCGCGTGCCTGGGTGACGGCTTCGGCGCGCAGGCGCCGCAGGCGCTTGATGAAGTCGGGGCCATGCTTCACCAATTCGCCCACCGTGTTGGCGTGCAAAAGCTGGGCGTAGCCGAGCGCGGAGGAGATCGGCGTGCCCTTCTTGGTGATCGGATTGATGCCCGCCTGCATGTCCGCGGTGCCATTGCCCCCGGTTTCGAGGGCGTAGACGCGCACGACCTGCTCTTTGCTCAGCCCCAAGGACAGCGCTTCGACGGCGTAGCGGCGCTTGAACTCGCGCTCGGATATGCGCGTTGGCTCGAACTTATAATGGCTTTTTGCGGCCGCGAGGAAATTGGCGAGACTTGGAATTGGCGGCTTCGGCGCGGGCTTCTCGGGTGAGGGCACTTTCTGCGCATCGAGGAAGCGCGTCCACAGGCGATCCAGCTCGGCGCTGAGACGGGGCCCCTTATATGTCGGCGCCGCAGTCCAGACATAGTCGCTTTCGTCGAAGAATTTCGTTTTCGAGCGCTTGGCGCGCCGTCCCGCCCGCTTCTGCTCCACCAGCGCCCAGTAGGCGTCGAGCTCGCGGTCGTGTTTCGCCTTGGCGTTGCGCCAGGCGACGAACTCGGCCTGCTGCGCAGAGGGCAGGGTCGCGAGGAAATCCTGTACGCTGGCGGCACTTGCCCCGCCCGATGTCCCTACGGCCGCCAGAAGCAGCACGGCAGCGGTGGTGGCAATCAACAGTCGGCAGCGCCGCATCGGCAACAGGGCCTCCTTTCCAGTTTGCAAAGCACAGATTCGCGTCAGAGTTGGACGTTATCGTGATTTGTCGAAGGATTGCGAGCCGATCCTGCCCTCTGCGGGGTTATGGGACACCTCGCCGGCGGGATGCGATGCTATGATTGTGACATGCAAGAGCCCGATCCCGCACAACTTTCGCCCTTCTCGGAAACCGGCTTCAGGGAGCTGGCGCGCGCCGCGCTGAGCGAAGCCGAGCCTGCTGCCGATCCAGACGGGCTCGGCGCGCCGAGCGATTTCGACCTTTCGCCGGAGCTGATCGGCACGGTTGCAAATGCGCCGCTGATGCCGGCGGCCGTGCTCATTCCCGTCGTTGCGCGCGATGAGCTTACGGTGCTCCTCACCCAACGGACGGCGGACCTGCCGCGCCATGCCGGGCAGATCGCGTTTCCCGGCGGGCGCGTCGAGCCGTCGGATCGCGATCCCACCGCCGCGGCGCTGCGCGAGGCGCACGAGGAGATCGGGCTCGACCCTTCGTTCGTGGAGCCGCTCGGGTACCTCGATGTCTATCGTACGCAGACCGGCTTTCGCATCTATCCGGTGGTGAGTCTCGTGCGCGAGGGCTTTACGTTGCAGCTTGATGAGCGCGAAGTGTCGGATGCGTTCGAAGTGCCGCTGGCCTTTCTGATGGACGAGAAGAACCATCGCACCGAGACGCGCATCTGGCTCGGCGTGGAGCGGCGCTTCTATGCAATGCCCTTCGAAGAGCGATACATCTGGGGCGTGACGGCAGGTATAATGAAAAACATGCACAGAAGGCTCTTTGCAGAATGATCCGCATCGTTGCCGAGAACATCATCCTTTTTCTACTGCCGACGATCATTTACGTCGCCTACGTCTATATGACCCGGGAAGAAAAGCCGGACGCAAAGCGCGTGCTGGACGACGCGCCGCTCATCTGGCTGTTCGTCGCCGGGGCCGCGCTCGTCTTGATCGTGCTCGCGAGCTTCGGCACGGTTTCCGGCGGCAAACCCGGCCAGGTCTACACGCCGCCCTCGTTCAAGGACGGGCGCATCGAGCCGGGGCAGATCAAGTAGCTTTTGGTTCCCGTTCAACTGTCACGGTCGGAGCATGGCGCGCGCGCACGAGGGCCCCGAGTTGCCAAGCCTCGCCACGGCCGATTGGCTGCGGCGCGAGGAGATGCGCGCGGCGCTGGACGCCCTTACGCGCGATGGCGCGCAGGCGCGGGCCGTCGGCGGGGCGGTGCGTAACGGGCTCATGGGGCTGCCGGTGAAGGACGTCGACATCGCAACGACGGCGCTCCCTAACGAGGTGATAGAGCTGGCGAAGCGCGCCGGGCTGCAGGCCGTGCCGACGGGCATCGAGCATGGCACGGTTACGGTGATTTCCGGCAGGATCCCCTTCGAGGTGACGACGCTGCGCCGGGATGTCGAGACTTTCGGGCGGCATGCGCGCGTTACGTTCAGCACCGACTGGCGCGAAGACGCGATGCGCCGCGACTTCACGATGAACGCGCTCTACGCCGATGCCAGTGGCCAGGTGCACGATCCGCTCGGCGGCTATGGGGACCTTGCCGCGCGGCGCGTGCGTTTCATCGGCGATGCGCGCGCGCGCATCCGCGAGGATTATCTGCGCATCCTGCGGTTTTTCCGTTTCCTCGCCGAATACGGCGATCCGACCGCGCCGGATCCGGAAGGCCTTGCGGCGGTGCGGGCCGAGCGCGCAGGACTTGCGCAGCTTTCCGGCGAGCGCATCCGCGCCGAGTTGCTGCGCCTTCTCGGCGCACCGGGCGCGGTCGCCGCGGCGGCGGCGATGCACAAGGCCGGCATTCTCGTTCCGCTCATCGGGGTCGAGGGCGATGTCGTTGCGCTGGAGCGGCTGGCTGCGATCGAGAAACACCTCGGACGCGCACCCGATCCGATGCTGCGGCTCGCCGCACTCGCTGGCAACACGCCGCTCGATTTGCAAACGCGCCTGCGGCTTTCGTCCGCGGAAGGCCGGCAGCTCGCTGCCGCGCGACGCTGCGCGACGGCATTCCATCCGCGCCGCAGCGAGGCAGCAGCACGGGAATTCATCTATCGCAACGGCGCGGACGACTTTATCGCGGGGGCCTTGCTCGACTGGGCGCGCTCACACGCCGATGTCGACGACGGGGCGCGTACCGAGCGTGCGACGCTGCCCGCGCGCTGGATGGCACCGGCGCTGCCGTTGCGCGGCGCGGATGTCGTTGCGCGTGGGATCGCAGCCGGGCCGGCCGTCGGCCGCATCGTGAAGGCATTCGAGGACTGGTGGATCGGCGCCGGTTTCCCGGAGGATGCCGAACGCATCGCCGCCAAGCTCGATGAGCTGATAGGCGCGGAAACACCCGACGCCGAAAAGAATTGAGAGCCGGGTGAACGCTACGCGCTGTCTCGATCCTCCGGATCGGCGTCTCGGACAGAGCCCGCGCTGCGGCCGCCGTTTTGAGCCGTTCGGAAAACCGGTGTCCACTTTTCCGGAAGCACTCACTTCAACGTGCTTCTTGTCGGAAAACCGGTGTCCACTTTTCCGGAAGCACTCTCGCCAACACCAGAACGAGAAAGCGCCCCGAACCGGGATGGATCGGGGCGCCTCAAACATTGTCTTTCCTGCCGGCCGCTCGGCTTACGGCGAGAACAGACCCTGGATGGCATCGGCCAGTGAAGCCGGGGCACCGTTCTGCGCCTGCTTCTTCGTGGCGCGGCGACGCTGGGACTGCTGCGTCGCCGGCTGGCTCGAAGCAACCGCATCGTCGTCGGCATAGCTCGGCTGCTCGAAGCGGATCGATTTGCCCGTCAGCGCGGCGGCGGTGCGGCTATCGAGGCCGTAGAAGTCGCCGTAGGTGTGGAGCTTGCCGTTATCGTCCACGCGCGCCGTCATGTAGGTCACGTGGACGGGAATGTGCTTCTCGAGCGCGACCTCGCCGCCGCTGGAGAACATGCTCTGCACCCTGGACGAGGACCAACCCTTGTCCTCGCCAAGAAGCACCTCGGCGAGACGCCGCGGCTCGTGTACGCGCATACAGCCATGGCTCAGCGCGCGGAAGGACTTTCCGAACAGTCCGCGCTCCGGGGTGTCGTGCATGTAGACGTCGTGCGAGTTCGGGAACATGAACTTCACTTCGCCGAGCACGTTCTTCGGTCCGGGTGGCTGCTGGAAGCTGTAGCGGCGAATGTCGACGCTGGCCCAATTTACCGAATTCGGATCGATCTGCCGGCCGCCCGCGTAGACGCGCAGGTCATAGGCATCGAGCACCGCCTGCGCAGAGTAGCCGCCACCGAAGATACCGAAGAAACCCGCGCCGCCGCTGCTCTTGCGGAGCAGAGGTGCCAGCTCCTTGGTTTTGATGCCGTCGGGAACGCCCCAGCTCGGCCGGAAGACGATGGTCTTCATGTCGGCAGAGAACACGGGCGTCGGCCAGGACGGCTGCCCGACGATGATCTCGTCGGTATGGACGACCTTGCCATTCTTCACGATGCGCGTGAGGAATTCCGGCACGTTATCCCAGACGTGGAACTCGCCGAGATCGTTCGGCACCCAGCGCCAGCGCTCCATGTTGATCAGGATGCGCTCGATCTTGGATTCGTTGCTGGCGGGCGGCGCAGGCGTCGGGCCGCCGTTCATCACCTGACGGGTGCCATTGCCGACGATGCCATCGGTGGCGAGGCCATTTGCACGCTGGAACTCGCGTACGGCCTGCTGGAGCTTCTCGTCGTAAACGTTCTCGTCCGCCGGATCGTCGGCGGCGATCTTGAGACGCTGGCGCAGCAGGGACACCTGCTCGTCGGTGCTGCCGGGACGGATGATGCGGCCCATCGGCAGCTTCACCGCGAGCGCCGGATCGGCAACCTCCTGCTCTTCCTCTTTCTCCGTTCCTCCCCGCAGCTTCAGCAGCACCTGGCGCAAGGCTTCGAACTGCTGATGCTTGGGATGTAGCGAGGTGAGGTAAGCGTCGGGGCTGGCGGCCGCGCTGATCTCGGTGAGCACCGTACGGGGCGGCACGAGAGTTGGCGACTGGTCCATCAATTGCGAGATGCTGCGCGGGTTGATGCGTCCGCCGCGGGCGAAACGCGCGTACTTCAATACCGCGAGAGAAACTTTCAGCTCCGCGTCGGCGGCGGCTTCCGGCGTCAGGTTCGCAACGGATGGCGCGGGCACATCGAATGCCGAAGCCGGCAAGCCCCAGTTCTCCGCGCGTCCGATCTCGGCGACGACGGCCTTGCCCTTCTCGGTGAGGCCACTGGCCGATGCCCACATGGCGGTGCCGGTGAGATCGCCGTAATAGGCGCTCAGAGCAGCAGCCTCATCCTCGCTCACCGACTTGCCGAGCGAAGCGATCCGCTCGCGCACGCCGGCGATGACCGGGTCGGCGGGCGGGAGCACTTGCGCCGTCGCATCGGCGGGGGTCGACGTATCGGGCAGCGCTGCCGTTGCCTTCGGCGGCTCGTCCGTCGACGGCTTGGCATCGGCGGCCGGTGCGGCGGCAGCGGAATCCGCGGGTGCAGCGGGCGGCGTTGCCGCGGGCGCGGCGGCGGTCTCAGCGGCCGGCGCCGGATCAATCGCGGCGGGTGTCGTCGCGGCCGTCGTATTCGCCGGCTCGCTGGCCGGGGCTTCGGCGGCCGGTGCGGTCTTAGCCGTCGTCGCCTCTGGCGCCTGGCTGGACGGCTCGACGGTAGCGTTCTGGGTAGCAGGCTGTTGACCGGCGGGGGGCTGTTGCGCGGCCGTGGCCGGCGCATCGAGCGGAGCGGACGTCGAAGTCTGGGTATCGGCGGCCTGCGCCTGCGGCGCGGCCGAGCCCGGGGCGGCGGGTGCGGTTACCGAACTGGCAGCCTCTTGGGCCGCCGGCGCGGCGGCCGCTTCGTTCGGGGCCGTAACCGGCGGGTTTTCGGCGCGCACTGTCAGCGAACCTGCGACGCAGAGCGCCGCGATCGCCGGCAGCAGTCCGACGCGCGTGGATACAGCCTTGTTTCTGATCATTCCTCGGTCTCCAATAGCGCCTGCAGGCTAGGTGGAGAAAATGGCCGTGGCTGGGCCGGATTCGACGCACACGACAGTTAAAGCATGTGGCTATCGAAGTAATATTCCGTCAAGGCTAACATGGGGCGTAAGGGCAACAGGTTCCGAACAAATACCCCATGAGTCGCAAAAAAGCCCCGGCGAGTTGCCGGGGCTTTCTTGTTCTGCACAACAATGGCAGTGGGCGGATATTAGAAATCCATTCCACCCATGCCGCCCATGCCACCGGGCATCGGGGCGTGCGCGTGCTCCTTCTTCGGGAGCTCCGCCACCATCGCCTCGGTGGTGATCAGGAGGCCGGCCACGGAGGCGGCATCCTGCAGGGCGCAGCGAACCACCTTTGCCGGATCGATCACGCCCTGGGCGACGAGATCGCCGTACTCCAGGGACTGGGCGTTGTAGCCATAGTTGTATTTGCTGTTGTCGAGGATCTTACCGACGATCACCGATCCGTCCTCACCCGCATTATTGAAAATCTGACGGGCTGGGGCCTGAAGCGCCTTACGGACGATATTGATGCCGACGTTCTGATCCTCGTTCTCGACCTTGAGGTTCTCGAGAGCCTTCGAGGCGCGCAGCAGCGCAACGCCGCCGCCGGGCACAATGCCTTCCTCGACGGCCGCGCGGGTCGCGTGGAGCGCGTCGTCAACGCGATCCTTGCGCTCCTTCACCTCGATCTCGGTGGCGCCGCCGACCTTGAGCACAGCAACGCCGCCGGCGAGCTTCGCCAGGCGCTCCTGCAGCTTCTCGCGGTCGTAGTCGGAGGTCGTCTCCTCGATCTGCGCCTTGATCTGCTTCACGCGCGCTTCGATGTCTTCCTTCTTGCCGGCGCCGTCGACAATGGTGGTGTTCTCCTTGTCGATCGTCACCTTCTTGGCGCGGCCGAGCATCTGAAGCGTCACATTCTCGAGCTTGATGCCGAGGTCCTCGGAGATCGTCTGGCCGCCGGTGAGGACCGCGATGTCCTCCAGCATGGCCTTGCGGCGGTCGCCGAAGCCCGGAGCCTTCACGGCCGCAACCTTGAGGCCGCCACGCAGCTTGTTGACGACGAGCGTTGCGAGTGCCTCGCCCTCGACGTCTTCAGCAATGATGAGGAGCGGCTTGCCCGACTGGACGACAGCCTCGAGCACGGGAAGCATGGCCTGGAGGCCGGAGAGCTTCTTCTCGTGGATGAGGATGTAGGGGTTCTCCAGCTCCGCTACCATCTTCTCGGCGTTGGTCACGAAGTAGGGCGAGAGATAGCCGCGGTCGAACTGCATGCCTTCGACGACGTCGAGCTCGGTATCGAGGCTCTTGGATTCCTCGACCGTGATGACGCCCTCGTTGCCGACCTTCTTCATGGCTTCGGCAAGCTTGGCGCCGACTTCGGTGTCGCCGTTGGCGGAGATGGTGCCGACCTGGGCAATCTCTTCGTTCGACTTGATCTTCTGCGCCTTGCTCTTCAGCTCTTCGACGATCGCGTTGACGGCGATGTCGATGCCGCGCTTCAGATCCATCGGGTTGGCGCCGGCAGCAACGGACTTCGCGCCTTCCTTCACGATCGCCTGGGCGAGAACGGTGGCGGTGGTGGTGCCGTCGCCAGCGAGGTCGTTGGTCTTGGACGCGACCTCACGCACCATTTGCGCGCCCATGTTCTCGAACTTGTCCTCAAGCTCGATTTCCTTGGCGACCGTTACGCCGTCCTTGGTGATACGCGGGGCGCCGAAGGACTTCTCGATCACGACGTTGCGGCCCTTGGGACCGAGCGTCACCTTCACGGCGTTGGCGAGGATGTCGACGCCGCGCAGCATCTTCTCGCGCGCGTCCTGGGAAAATTTCACGTCTTTGGCGGACATGTGGAAGAACTCCTGTCAGCTTTTCAGCTTCGATGGGTTGGATTGAAAGGTCGTGCGCCGCGTGCCCTCAGGCTCAGGCGGCCGCCTTCACGCTGGCCTTGCCCTCGATCACGCCGAAGATGTCGCTCTCCTTCATGATCACGAGGTCCTCGCCATCGATCTTGACCTCGGTGCCCGACCACTTGCCGAACAGCACGCGGTCGCCGGGCTTCACATCGAGGGAATTGACCTTGCCGGTTTCGTCGCGCGAGCCGGGCCCGACGGCGACGACCTCGCCCTGGATGGGCTTCTCCTTGGCAGTGTCGGGAATGATGATTCCGCCAGCAGTCTTGGTGTCTTCCTCGACGCGACGGACAACGACGCGGTCATGAAGAGGACGGAACTTCATGGCTCAACCTCATGATGTGATTTGTCATTTTCAGAGATCATAGGTGCGATGCAGGCGATGCTCCGCCAATGGCAGAACGTTCGGCATCGCGCCGCGTATATGAGCAAGCTTGTTAGCACTGTCAAGAAGCGAGTGCCAGGGCGCCTGTGCCGGAAAACTACTGCGGTCATGGCGCCCGGGGACTATTCCAAGCCGCCGATTAAATAAGGCTTACTCGCTTTTGCGCGCGGTTCGGTGCGCTTGAAAGTCCGGGGGGCTGCGCCCGCCAGCCGGGGCTTGCAGGGTTGTCTCTGAAATCGGGAGCGCAACCTGATGACCAAGTTGCATGCACGCCGCATTGAGGGCGAGCGCGCGCAATTCGGTTGCGAGTTGCCTCAGCACCGGCAATCCCAAACGGTCTAAAGATTGCGCGGCGCCGGCGTGCCGAAGCGAAAAACCTCGAATTGGCGCGGCTAAGTCAACAACAACGGAAACCCGTCGGCGCCGGCGCGGTAACGCTCGGACTGGCGATATATAGAGGATCAACGTTCAGAAATGGCGCCGACAATTCTGATTTCGCGCAGACGGTACAATACCCAATTCATTTATTTGACGTCGGATGGTTCTGGTCGGCCGCAGGTCTTCGGCTCGAAATGGAAAAGACGAGGCCCGCAGCGATGTTTCACGCGCGGGCCCGTTTCGTTCCTGTTCCGCCAGCGGCGGCAAAACTTATTCGTACAGCTTAAATAGCAAAATCGGTGAGCTTGGCGCCCTTGCCCAGCTTCGCCACCAGCCAGTTCGGCTTGCGGCCGCGCCCGGTCCACGTCTCGGCCTTGTTATCCGGATTGACATATTTGGCGGCGCTGGACTTACCCCGACCGCGTCCACCAAATAGCTCCGAAACTGAAAAGCCACGCTTTTCTGCAAGCTGAGCCAGCGCCTGCTTTACCTCGGCGCGCTCCCGGTCGCGGGCTGCGCTGATCGCCTTCTGTACTTTGGCTTCCAGCTCGAGCAGTTCCTTAAGCGACAGCTTATCGACATTGGGAGTGGCCATACGGCGATCCTTCCGGGTTACGCGTTTCTTGTGGCAATCTGCCATTACCACCACTTAGATGAGCTTCAATTACTTTTTGCCTTCCATTTGTCAAGCGCGTCACAAAAAACATCACGATGAAACAACAACCATAAGCACGGGATATTGCAACCGCGACGGGTGGGAGGCCATGTCGGCTTGAACCGATTAATACGCCGTTGCCGGAGAGGTTCATTTCATCCGCGTTGCACTTGTCCTCGGGCGGGGCTGCCGACGCCGTTCAGCCACCGTTCAGGCGCACTTTCCTAGCGTGCAGAAACCCTGAGCTCCCATCTTCCCCGGAGTGGTCCAAGGGGGCGCAGCGCTCAGGGTCGCTGCGTCCCCACCCTCCCAAAACAATCAACGGGATATTCTATTCCCCCGCGCCTTCAATGGTGCATGGGGGAACTGCGCCATTGAGCGTGCGTTTGCCATGACGCGCATCAGCCGGTAGGTTCGCGCAGCGCCGGTACGTTCCTTAAACCGGTACGTCCCCCGCCTCACATCCTATTCCTGCCCAGCACGCTCCGGAGGCCTGCGACCATGACATTTAAGCTCCCGCCCCTTCCTTATGCCTACGACGCGCTCGCGCCGTACATGTCGGCGGAAACCCTCGAGTTTCACCACGACAAGCATCATCAGGCCTACGTCGACATGGCCAACAAGCTGATCCCCGGCTCCAAGTACGAGGGCAAGAGCATCGAGGAGATCTGCCGCGAGGCCTACGCCGATAAGGCGCAGCCGGTGATCAACAACGTCGGGCAGGACTACAACCACATTCACTTCTGGCAGTGGATGAAGAAGGGCGGCGGCGGCAACAAGCTCCCCGGCACGGTGCAGAAGCTCGTCGACGGCTACGGCGGTTTCGACAAGGTGCGCAACGATTTCATCGAGAACGGCAAGGGCCAGTTCGGCTCGGGCTGGACGTGGCTCGCGGTCAAGGACGGCAAGCTGGAACTCGTCAAGACGCCGAACGGTGAGAACCCGCTGATGCACGGCGCCTCCCCGATCCTCGGCTGCGACGTGTGGGAGCACAGCTACTACATCGACTATCGCAACGCGCGCCCGAAGTACCTCGAGGCCTGGTTCGACAACCTCATCAACTGGGAGCACGTCGAGGAAATGGCGGCCAAGGCGGTCTAGAGCCGTTCCGGTGAGGTAGAAACGCAGAACGGCTTCCTATCGGAAAACCGGTGCCCACTTTTCCGGAAGCACTCTCGTTCACCCGTGCTTCTGATCGGAAAAACCGGTGCCCACTTTTCCGGAAGCACTCTCGTTCACCCGTGCTTCTGATCGGAAAAACCGGTTCCCACTTTTCCGGAAGCACTCTAAGCCTCACATCCAGGACGACATACGAACGGCGCCGCCCGGATGGGCTGGCGCCGTTCTATTTTTGGCGATGGTTTTGGCCGAGATCGGCGCCGTTTCCGCGCCGTGGCGTTTACTTGATCTGCCCGGCGCGCAGCGCATTGAGGTAAGCGGTGATGGCGCCGACCTCATTCGGTTCGAAAACGAACTCGGGCATGTCGGGATGGCCGGACACGAGGCCCTCGGCCAGCGCCTCGGCGAGATCATCGGGCGGATAGCGTGTGACCACCACACGGAACGGCGGCGCCTCCTTGTGGGCGCTCTCGCCCTCGGCGCCGATGGCATGGCAACGGGCGCAATTCTTCTCGAGAAGAGCGCGTCCGTCGGCAACGGGATCGGACTCGGCGGCACTCGAATCTTCAACCGTGTCGGCGGCGTGGGCCGGCACGATGAAGCTGCCCAGCACCAGGAACATGCCAGCGGCGGCGATAGCCCGCATCGCGCTCAGAACCACGCCGGCTGCCACCAGTGCAAAGCCGTGCGCACCAGCTCCGGCTGGACCAGCCAGGCGATAAAGATCAACGCAGCGATGCCCACCAGGATCAGCATGACGGGCCCCGTCAGCGGCGTCCGGTAGCTCATGCCCGTGCCGGGGATGCCGAGCGTCACCATGCGCCGGCCGTCGGCGCCGACGTTGATCGTGGCGCCTTTGCCGCCTAGGCTCGTGCTCACACGCGACTTGCTCACGTTGACCTTGACGCCCCGCGTAACGCCGATCTGCTTGCGGAAACGAAAGCCAGGAAGAAAGCCCATCGTCGGTCCTCATCCGTTGAAGCGCGAAAAACCGCTGGAATGCAATTCAAGCCAGCTGGCGTCGAGTCGCTTGCGAATGCAAAGATATTATCTGCCAGCCCACATGAGAAGTCCGCTGTAAATTCGCGTACGAATTGATGTTTTGCGGCCTCACCCGTCCTTGCGGCCGATACCGAACCAGCCGCCGAACTTCTCTTTCATATCGCTCAGCGTTTCCGTGACGCCGCCCATCGTGGAATTCATCGCCTTGATGCGCTCGAACGCGCCTTCGACGACGGACTCCTCGGCGTATTTACGCTTGTTCTCGGTGTCCGCTGCGATCAGAGCGTCGCGTTCCTCCTTGGTGAGCGGTCCGATGCGCGCCATCGGCGGGCGGATCAGCGCCCGCTGCACCATCGAAGGCTCGCCCTTGTTGCGCAGCGTCGAGACGAGAGCCTCGCCCACTTTCAGCTGCTGGATCGCCTGCTCCGTGTTGATCTCCGGATTCTTGACGAAGGTCTCGGCGGCGGCGCGGATTGCCTTCTGCTCCTTCGGCGTAAAGGCGCGCAGGGCATGCTGCACGCGATTGCCGAGCTGCGCCGACACGCGGTCCGGTACGTCCGAAGGGCTCTGGGTCACATAATAGACGCCGACACCCTTGGAGCGGATGAGACGCGTGACGCGCTCGATCTGGTCGAGCATCGCCTTGGGGGCGTCGTCGAACAGAAGATGCGCCTCGTCGAACAGGAAGACGAGCTTGGGCTTGTCGAGGTCGCCGACCTCGGGAAGCTTTTCGAACAGCTCATCGAGCATCCACAACAGCGCGGTCGCGTAGAGGCGCGGGTTGTTCATGAGCTTGTCGGCGGCGAGCACGTTGACGACGCCGTAGCCGTTTCTGACGCGCATGAAATCGTTGATGTCGAGCGCCGTCTCGCCGAAGAACTTGTCTGCGCCCTGCTCCTCGAGAACGAGGAGGCGCCGTTGCAGAACGCCGACCGTCTGCGGAGCGATGTTGCCATAGCGCCCGCGCAACTCAGGCGCGCGGCGGCCCATCTCCTCGATGACGGCACGGAGATCGCGCAGCTTGCGGATGACCATTTTGGGATCGCGGGTGGCGCGGCGGTCCTCCGCCCAGCGGAACGCGATGTTGAGCACGCCTTCCTGCGGCTCGGTGAGGTCGAGGAGGCGCGACAGCAGCAGCGGGCCCATCGACTGCACGGATGTGCGCACGGGGTGGCCCTGCTCGCCGAAGATGTCCCAGAATGCGACCGGGAATGCGGCGTTGAAATAACCGGGCAGGCCGATCTCCTCGGCGCGCGCGATGAGGTTCGGTTTCTGCTCGCCCTTGACGCCTATTCCCGAAAGGTCGCCCTTGATGTCGGCGGCGAAGACCGGAACGCCGGCGGCGGAAAAGCTTTCCGCCAGCACCTGCAGCGTGACAGTTTTGCCGGTGCCCGTGGCTCCGGTGACGAGGCCGTGCCGATTGGCGAGCTTCAGCTCGATGTATTCGATGCCCGCGTGGCTGCCGCCGAGAAGTATGCGTCCATTCTGAGCGAAGAAGCGCGGGTCGGCAGCAGGATTATCGACCGCCGCGGACTTGGACTTGTCAGGCATCGTAGGCTCCAATCTGGGCTGCCGGAACTCCGGCCTGGCATGCGACTCGACGCGACAACGCCCGTTTTTCTTGGCACGCGGCCTGACCCATTGCAAATATCGGTTGCATGCGGGACTTGGGGTGTCCACGGCCCTCGCGCGCCGAAGCGACGCGGGAGGCTTTGACGCTTCCTTTCCAGCGTGCGAACAGGTTCCAGAACCGCCTATAGAAGGGTTGGACCGCTCGACGCGGAGAGCCCTAGTCCTAATCATCGAGACCAGCCCGACCATGACCGAGACCGCAGAATTGCAGCTTGCTTCCGGCTTTGCTCCCGCCGACTTCGAGAAGTGGCGCCAGCTCGTGGACAAGGCGCTGAAGGGGGCCGATTACGAGCGCCGCCTCGTGGCCAAGACGGCGGATGGCCTGCGCATCGATCCCCTCTATATGCGTGCCGATACGCTGCCGGCTTCCGGTGCGGCCATACCCGGCGAAACGCCCTTTACGCGCGGCACCGCCGCCGAGGCGCGCGATCTCGGCTGGCAGATCCACCAGCGCGTGATCGACGCCGATCCCGCAACCGCCAACAAGGTGATGCTGGAGGAGCTGGAGGGCGGCGCGAACGGGCTGGTGCTGCAGATCGCGGGGCCGGGGCAGAACGGCATCCGAATCGCGACCACGGCGGATGCAGCCGCGACGCTTCCGGGCGTCTATGTCGACTATGCGCCGCTGCAGCTCGCCGGCGGAATTGCGGGGCTGGAGGCGGCGCGCCATTTCCTTGCAGCGCTTGCAGCGATCAAGCGGGAGGCCGGCGGCTCGGCCGTGTCGCGGCTCAATGTCGATCCGCTGGGTACGCTCGCGCGCTTCGGCTCGACGTGGGCGCCGATCGATACCGCGCTCGCCGAAACGGTGAAGCTCGCCAACGAGGCCCGCGGCTCAGAGCGGCGCATCAGCACCGTGCTCGTCGACGCGACGGTGCCGCACGAAGCGGGCGCCAGCGAAGGACAGGAGCTCGCGTTCCTGGCCGCTGCGCTCGTCGCCTACCTGCGCGCCTTCGATGCGGCGGGCGTGGCGCCCAGGGATGCGATCGACAACATCGCGTTTGCAGTTGCGGTCGATACGGATCTGTTCCTCAATGCCGCCAAGCTGCGTGCCGCGCGCACCATCATCGCGCGCATCGCGGAGGCGAGCGGCGCGCGCGCGAACGGGCTGCACATCACGGCCGTCACGTCCGAGCGCATGATGGCCAAGCGCGACCCGTGGACCAACATGCTGCGCACGACGGCCGCCTGCGCATCCGGCGCCTTCGGCGGCGCCGATGCCATAACGGTTCTGCCCTTCACCTGGGCTCTCGGCACGCCCGACCGGTTTGCGCGCCGCGTTGCCCGCAATACGCAGCTCGTGCTGCAGGAAGAATCCCAGCTCGGCCGCGTGGCCGATCCCATCGGCGGCTCGTGGTATGTCGAGAAGCTTACCGACGAGCTTGCGCGCAAGGCCTGGAGCCTTTTCCAGGGGATCGAGGCGAAGGGCGGGCTCGTCGCGGTGCTCACCTCGGGCGCGCTGCAGGAGGAGATCTTCGCCACCGCGGAAACGCGCGCGAAGGCCATTGCCACCGGCCGCATCGAGCTGACGGGCGTTTCGGTGTTCCCGTTCCTCGGCGATGACGGCGTGAAGATCACGCCCTATGGCGAAGTGGAAAGCGTGGGGGCAGCAGCGGTGCGTCCGCTCGCGCCACGGCGCCTCGGGGAAGCCTTCGAGACGCTGCGCGATGAGGGCGATGCGTTTTTGGCCAGCACCGGCAAGCGCAAGCAGGTGTTCATGGCGAACCTCGGCGAGATCGCCGAGCACAACCGCCGCTCGCAGTGGATGTGGAACTTCCTCGCGGCGGGCGGCATCGAGGGCCTGACGAGCGACGGCTACAAGACGGCGGCCGACGCGGCGCAGGCGTTCGCCGCGTCCGGAGCCAAGATCGCCTGCATCTGCTCGTCCGACGACGTCTATGCGCAGGAGGCGGAGGCTGCGGCGCGCGCACTCAAGGCCGCGGGGGCAACGAAAGTGCTGCTCGCGGGGCGGCCGGGCGAACTGGAAGCGGGCTTGCGTGCAGCGGGTGTCGACGACTTCATCTATGCGGGGCAGAACGCGGTGACGGTTCTCGAAGACCTGCACAAGGCGCTCGCCTGACGCTACACTAAGAGCGCGATCGCTTTTCTTCGAATCGCGATGCGGCTCTCGTCTTTTGATTAGACCGATGATGGACGCTTCGGACTGATAGGGTCCGAAGCGATCATGGTCTGTCTTTTGATTTAGACCGATGATCGACGCTTCGGACTGGTAGGGTCCGAAGCGATCATGGTCTAGGGCAACTGAATTCGCCGAGCGGAGGATTTCATGGCCAGCATGCGCTTTCTCGCCAGCCTGTTCGCGCTCGTCGCGATCATTGCGCTGGTTGCCGATCTGACGCCGGCGCTCAACGGCACCGGCGTCTACAAGGCCCATAGCGTCATCGGCCATTGGACAGAGCTGGCGCCGGCTTCGCTCGCGGCGACACGCACGAACATCTCGGAGATGACGTTCCCGTGGGTGTGGGATCCGCTGCTGCTGAGCGTGCTGAGCTTTCCGATGTCGGGGCTGTTCGCCGGGCTCGCCATCGTGTGCGGCTACTTCGGCCGGCGCCGCCCCGAGACGGTCAAGGTGTACATCAACTAGCGTGCCGCGCGGCCGTGGCCGCGTGAATGCGGGCGGCTATTTCCTCGGCGGTGTTGCCGGGCCGGGTGCCATGCTTCCCATGATGGCCTTGGTGACGCTCGTGAGCGCGGGCGGCAGGCCGCTGCTCGGCGGGAACGCGATATCGAGCGCGATGCCGATGATCACCAGCCCCACGAGCAGGCCGATGAGACGCGTCACCCAGCGCCGGTGGCTGGCGTTGAGCGCCTCGATCTCCGCTTCCGGGACGTCGCCGACGCTTTCGCTGAGGAAGTCGCGGTTGAGGCCGAGGAATTTCTTCTGCACGGAACGGCGGACATTGCCGCGGTGCTGCACCTGGAGCCCAGCGTGCTCGGCGATCTGCGCGGCGATCTGCGGATAGGGGAAGCAGGGGTCGGCATTCGCCTCGCTTACGTAGCCGAGCTTCACCGCCGCCTCGTTCTTGAGGATGAGGCGCGCGCCGTTGAGCAGCACGGGGGCCACGGAGCCGCCGTAGATCTCGCGCCGCGTCTCCACCGCTTTGATGTCGTCATAGGGGATGTCATAGCTGCGGTAGCGCACGATGGGCGTCGGGCCGCGGCCGGCGGGCAGCGTCATCTTCACCGACTTTTCACCAAGCTCGATGCGCGTCCGCAGCGAGTGCATCATCTCGATGAACAGCAGGAAGACGATGAGCCCGAGGCCGAGCCCCAGCACGAGGAGGCCGGGCGTGCCCGTCCAGACGCCTTGCGAAATGCGCCAGAAGAGCATCGGCGGCAGGCTGGCGAGGAAGGGCAGGAGCAGCAGGAAGACGAACGCGAAGGCGAACTTGCGCCCGCCGCCGGCGGCATAGACGGTGGGCTTCGGCGGCTCTACAGGCGGCACGAGGCCTTCCGTTGCGGCGACGTCCGACATTTCGCGTCCCCCCTTGAGCGCCAAGCTCCGTCTAACCGGACAACATCACGACGACATGACCGGTGCGGCCCTGCCAATAGGTCTCGCCGGACACTATATCAGGGGCAGTCTTCGTCCAATCCGGGTTCAGCCATGCTTTTCGGTAAAACCAAGACCACGATGCCCACCGCGGACACGGCACTGAAAGGCCGCCCGACGCCAATTCCCACCGCCGAGGAGCACCACATTTTCTCCCGGCCGCTGCAGGGGCCATATCCCGCGGGGCTGGAGATGGCCATGTTCGGGCTCGGCTGCTTCTGGGGGGCGGAGCGCAAGTTCTGGGATCTCGGCGCGGGCATCTGGATCACCGCCGTCGGCTACGCGGGCGGGATTACGCCCAATCCGACCTATCCGGAGGTCTGCACCGGGCAGACGGGGCACAACGAGGTCGTGCTCGTCGTCTATGATCCCAAGGAAATCAGCTACGCCCAGCTCCTGAAAACGTTCTGGGAGAGCCACGACCCCACGCAGGGCATGCGGCAGGGGAACGACATCGGCACGCAATACCGCTCCGGCATCTACTGGTTCACCGAGGCGCAGCGGGCGGCGGCCGAGGCTTC
>DASRYA010000199.1:0-6613 GCA_035687305.1 Hyphomicrobium sp.
GGCGTTTAACCCGCGCAGGCTGGGTGCATGGTGAGTGACGACGACCGTCGGCCGCCCCCCGACGGCGGAGAGATGCCGCCGCAGGCCGTCCCATGCGCGATCGAAAGCCGCCAATGCGTCCTCCGGCTGGAATTTTCCCAGTGATACGCTGCCATCGTTGCCGCGCTGCTCCTTCTTTACGAAGAAGAACTCGCCACAGCGCCGGCGCACGCGGTCCATTGCGGTTTGGCTACGGCCTTCAAAATCTGTCCAGAGCGTCGCGCCGAAAAAGTGCACGCCGCCGAGCATGATGGCATTGTCATCGAGAACGATAATGCCTGGAAGATGCCGCTTGAGCAGCGCCGCCGTGCTATCGAATACACCGTCATAGTGCTCGTGGTTTCCCGCCACGAGCACCACGTGCGCGAAATTCGCCCGTGCCGCGTCGACGAAACGTAACGCGCGCGCCCGTTGGTCGGCGCTGTATCGGTCCCGCGCCTCCGGCGCGAGGCATCGCGCATGGCACAGATCGCCCGCGATGAGGAGCACGTCGCCCCGTGGCAGCGTCCAGTGAAAATCCTGCCGTTCGAGATGCAGATCGCTGAGATAATGGCAACGCATTGAGCGCCCCCGATGCCAATATCGGCAGAGGATGGCGTGACTCGCCGCGGCTGTCGGTTAAGCGCTGTTAACGGATGAAATGGTGCGGCGGCCAGAGAGGCCGGCCGCGGCACCGCATTGTCATCGGTGCCGCAATCGCCGCCGACGTGGCCGGCACAATGCCGGTCAGTATGCCTGCTGCACCTTCGCCTTGTGCTGGTCGTAGCGCATTGCCTTGCGCGTGCGCTCCCATTCGCCGGAGTCGAGATTGCTGGCGGCAGCGCGGTTCTTGCTCTCCAGCTCGCTGAGCCCTTTGATAGCCCCCGTCGAAGCGGGCGCGCTTCCCCTGGAATAGACATCGCGCGAACTCTTGATATAGGCGGCGTTGTCCTCCAGTGCCTTGCGTGCGCCTGCAATGTCGCCCTTGTCGCGCAGCTCCACGGCCCGTTCGCTGTTCTCGGTCGCGATCTGCTCCGTCACCTGGCTCATCACCGACTTGTTGAGGCCGCTTTCGATTTCCTTGGCATCGTTGGAAAAGCGCACCGCCGCCCGTGTCTCCGCACGGGAGGATTGAGCGCCGTTGTCGAGATCGACGTACGTGATCGAAACATCGGCCACATCCGCGGTACCCATGCCGTGGTTGTCGGGTGCCTCCAGCTCGACGACGACATAGCGCTCGTTTTCTGCCTGGAGCTGGTTGAGCTTCAGCGTCACCTTCTGCCCCGCAATGCGTCCGTCGCGACCGAGGATGCGCTTGGGCGTGAATCCGGCACGGCACTCGATGATGATGGTGATGTCGCGCGCCGACACCGATAGCGCATCGCCGAATTCGCGGTCGAAGATTTCCGCAAGGTCGCTCGGCCGCTCGACGAATACGTGATTGCCATCGGATGCAGCGGCGAGGCGCTGCATCAGGTCCTCGTTGTAGTCGAGGCCGAGACCGATGGTGGAAACGGAGATGCCTCTGGAAGCGAGCTTGCGGCCGAGCTCGGCAAGCTCGCTCGGCGTGGACGGGCCGACGTTGGCGAGACCGTCGGACAGCAGGATCACGCGGTTGACGTTGTTGCCGGAGACGAATTCCTCGACCTGCCGACCGCCCTCTTTGACGCCGGCATAGAGAGCCGTGGTGCCGCTGGCTTCGATGCGGTCGATGACCTTGAGCAGCTTTTCGCGCGAGTCTCTCAGCGGAGCCGACGGGCTGAGCACCTCGACGCCGTGGTTGTAAGCGATGAGCGCGACGCGGTCGTCGGACGACAGGCGTTTCAGTGCCACGCGCGCGCCTTCACGCGCCGCCGCGATGCGGTCGCCCGACATCGATCCCGAGCGGTCGATGACGATGGCCGCGTTGATGGGCGCGCGGTCTTTACGCGCAGCGCCGGCAAGGCTCTTGAGGCTCAAGCGTAGGTAGACGTTGCCCGGCTTCGAAGTAGCGAGAACCGTCTGTCCGAGGTCCGCTTCGAGCTTCACCTCGGCCGCCGATAGCGGCACTGAAAGGCTGAGCGAAGCGGCGAATGTAATGGCGACCGCCGCGCGCCGGATCATCGTCATCGCAATATCTCCTCGGCTGAAATGCGCCTCGACGTTAACGATCCCGCGCGGCGGAAGCGGGCTCCCGCGGTGTCGAAATGGCGTCGCCGCGATGGCCGAAATGCAGTGCGCCCCGCATCGCTTCGTGTGCGACGCGGGGCGCTTTTCGGTCGGCCATGCGTCAGGCCGGGGAGATGCCGGTATGTATCAGTTCATGAACTGATGGCCGTTGTCGGCGATGTGCGTCTGCGCATGCTGCGCCGTTGCGATGCTGTTGCTGAGGCGGCGCCATGCCATCTCGTCGGCGCGAGAGTTGGCCTGGAACGCTTCGAGCAGCGCGCGGGCGATCTCCAGCAGCGACTGCTGCTCCGTCGAGAGCTGGCCGCCGCCCGAGTCGGGCTCGAGTTGTTCGACCGCCTCGCGCAGCACCTGCTCGTAGGGCCCGTTCGGGAGCAGCATCAGCACGGACCAATGCTGGTCAAGCTCCTGATAGGCGTCCTCGAGCATCCGCCGTTCCCACGCCGCACCCTGCGGATGCAGCGTGTTCTGGATCAGGGCATAGGCCTCGTCGAACGAGCGGCGCGCTTCGTCGTCGCGCTCGCGCAGCAGCGTATCGAGCGTCGGCTGCGAGCGGCGTGCGCGGGTGAGCGCCTCGTTGGCCGCGATGGCAGCCATGTGCGCGCTCCCGGACACCCGCGCCCACGATTCCGGCTTCAGGTTGAGTGCGGCGAGCAGTTTCGTGACGTACCCGGCGCGCAGCTCGGAGGTGGTTTCTTCCTCGACGACCGGCTGGTGCGCGATGGCACGCGTGCGCTCCGTCAGCGAGCCGCCGAAACGCTCCGATGGTTGATGGGCGATTCCGGGCGCCGGCTGCGCGGTGGCCTGCCCGATGCGCGGAACGCCGGCATCGGCCATCAGCGTGCGCGCACGGATGCGCGCCAGGGTCTTATAGAGATCGCGGTGGATCCAGAACTCGTCGGAGCCCTTACCTCGCCGCTGTACGCGGCCGAGCGTAGCACCCGCGTTGAGCGTGGACCGCACCGTGCGCCGATGCTCGTCGATCACCTCGCCGAGGTTGATCTCGGCCGTGAAGCCGCGATCCTCGTCGATGGGGTGCATGTATGACAGCACCGTATCGGCGTTGGCATTGATGTCCGGAAGCAGCGCCACGCCGACGATCTTCTCCAGCTCCGCCAGATCGGCGTTCGCACGGTTCGCCTCGAACGAGCGCTTCGCGACGATGGAAAGGAACTCGTAAAGCTCCGCGCGCACGAGGTAGCGGTCCGCGGCCGCGTCGTATTCGACGGCGCTGATGGTGGCACCCGCATTGAGCACGCCCATCACCTGATGGCGCATGTGCGGCTCCAGTTGCTCGGGTCGCACCTCCGCCATGAAGCCGGCCGCGTTGGTGATCGGTCGCATGGCGTTGAGCGTGGCGCGTGCGTTGTCGAGCGTATCGGGCAGCAGCGCGTTCTCGATGATGGCTTCGAGCTGCTGCGAGTTGCGCCCTTTGCTCGACGGCACGTCCGCGAGCGGGGAGCGCACCGCGTTGGCGCCGAAGAGACCGGTCATGAAGATGAGCGAGTCGATGCCGATTGCGATGGCGAGCGCCAGGTAGGCGAGGCGGTTGCCATCCTGGAACGCGTTCCACGAGACGACGAAGCGGTGCGCCTTGTCGTCCCGGTTCATCTCGGCGAACGCGATCGTGCCGCGTAGTTCGTCGGTCTTCTGGCTGGGCAGGCCGCTATCGGAAAGACACTTCACGGCAAAGCCGAACAGCGCATCCGTCGAGCGTTGCGCCGCGAGCTTGTCGCCGCCGACGCAGTTGGCGTTGAAAGCCTTCGTGCCGGCCTGCAGCGTGAACAGCACCGCGGCGGCCTCGCTCGCCTGCTTGGGATCGCAGTCGATGCCGGAGACTTTCGTCTTCGTCACGTCCGCCGCATACATGGCGCTGTAGAGCTGGCCGCAGCGCTGCTGCACGGCCGCGAGGCGCTCGGCCGTGGGCGACTGCCGGAACTCCGCCCGCGCGGTCTCGAAGGCCGGCAGCACACGGCCCGGATCGATCCTCTGGCTGGCATCCTCGCCGGTCGTCTCCTGCGCCATGCGAATGCGCTCGGAGGCGGTTGCTTCCTCGCCCTTGTATTTCGCGAGTTCCCCATCGATCGAAGCGAGCTCCCGCTTGATCTGGGCGATGCGCGTCTCCGCCGTGTCGAGCCGCTTCTTGGCGTCCTTCACGCGGTCGTCTTGAATTTTGTACGCCGCCTGCATCTTCGAAAGATCGCCCATGAGCTGGCGATAGACCGGCCCGCGGCCTTCCTTCAGTGTGCCCTCGACGCCCTTGCTCTCCGCCATCGCTTCGACGCGCTTGGCATCGATCGCCTTGGCGCGCGTGTCGAGCTCGCTCTTGGTGGAGGCATAGTCGGCGGCCAGGGTGGCCCGGTCGCCTTCGAGGCGCGCCAACTCGTCGGTCAGCGAGGTCTTCTTGCCCGCGATGCCCGCCTGTCCGCTCTGCGCCGTGGTGATGCGCTCCTGCTGCTCCTTGATGGCGCGGTTGCGCACTTCGATCTGGTCGTTGAAATACCGCTCGATCTCTCCGGTCGAGCTTTGCGCGGCGGACGCGAGGCGATCGAGCTGGCTCTCATAAGCGTGCCAGCCCTCGCTCTGGAATAGCGCGGCGGTTTGCGCCTGCTCCTCGCTGGCGATGGTCGCGCCGATGTCGGCGATGATGGCGGAGACCTGATTGGTCGCGCGCAGCTCCGAGACGCGCTCGCGCTGCTCCTTGGGGAAAACGACGTTGAAGCGGCTGTCGAAGGAGAAGAACACCGATGTCGCCATGCAGGCGAGGAACATCACCCATAGCATGGAGTTTTTCGCCATGATGCGCAGTGCCTGCGCGTAGGGCGCCACGACATCGGTGCGCGCAAACACCGTCACCAGCGCCAGCAGCGTGCAGAGCCCGCCGGCTATGATCAGCGACTGAATGATGTAGTCGGCGTTGACGCCGTATTTATATTGATAGATGCCGACGCCCGCCGCCAGCAGGATAGCTCCGACGACGAGCACCATGACGAGCGGCACAGTGGCCCGTGCCACGCCGCTGCGTGCGACTGTGCTCATGCCCGTTGCGAAGCTTTCACCGATCAGCCAGGCGACGATGAGCATCACGCAGTGGATGCCGAAGGTGAACATGAGCGACAGCACCGGCTCGCCGGTGAAGTTCGTCATGCCGTCCCACGTGGTCCAGCCTCCGGCGAGCGACAGCGCGAGGGCCGCGCTTCCGAGCATGGCGAGCTGCCAGTTGGTGAAGAAGATGTCTTCGATCACCCGCCATAGCCGCGGGCCGATCTTGAACAGCGCGATCAGCGCGCCGATGACGAGAACGGCGAGAAGAACACTGCGTGCGTACGCAGCCGGGTTCGCCAGCACCGCCTCGAGAGACTGTTTGAAGTCCATCTGCATTTCCCGCTCAACCGGCCCCTGCCGGACGACCCGTACCCCTTTGCATCATAGCGGCGCAAAGGCCACGCGTCGGTGCACGATGACCACAGCTGCTGGCCACTTCGCGGCAGGAATGCGGCGATCCCATGCACAGGCGCATGTTTTTGCGACTGCGACGCGGTGCGGAGCATTACCCGCAGGAACGGAGAAAGCGGTCGGCTGCATCGTGAGAAGCGGATTGCAGCTCGATGGATGGCCTCACGGCCTTGAAGTCAGACCGCTTCGAAGAGCGTGGCGAGGCCCATGCCGCCGGCGACGCCGAGCGTTGCCACGCCGAGGCCACGCCCCTTGTTTTCGCCGCGTGCGAGCCGGTTGAACAGCCGTGCCACCAGCACCGAGCTTGCCGCACCGAAGGGATGACCGCGGGCGAGCGCGCCCCCGTCGGGGTTCAGCAGGTCCGCGTCGATGTCGAGACTGCGGGCGAGCGCGATCGCCTGGGCCGCCGAGGTTTCGCTCATCTCGATAATGCCGAGATCGGAAGCGCTGTAGCCATCGAAGCGGCGGGCAAGGGCCCGCATGGCCTCGATCGGCGCGGAAGCCTCGTCGTCGGGAGCAACGCCCCGCGCCGCGTGTGCGAGAAAGCGCAGCCCGCGGGGCTTGCCGAGCGAGGCCCATACATCCTGGGAGACGACCACCGCCACCGCAGCCCCGTCGTGCAGGCTGGCCGTGTTGCCGGGCGTGAGCGTGCCATCGGGCGGCAGATAGGGTGCCTGCTGCGCCAGATCCTTGAAGTCGGGTGCAACCGAGCTTTGGTCGCGCGCCTCCTCGGCGTTGGATCGCAGCGGAAAGATCTCGCCGATGAAGCGTTTGGCTTCGCGCGCCTGCTCCGCCTTGAGGTGCGAGCGCAGCGCATAGGCATCCTGATCGGCGCGGCCGATGCCGAGCTGCGCCGCGAGCGCCTCGCTGGATTCGATGTGCGCCGGTCCCTCGCGCTCGTCGCCCGAGCCCGGCTCGGGGCTGAGGAAACGGGGAAGCTGTTGCAAGCTGCGCGGCTTGGCAACGCGCCAGG
>DASRYA010000200.1:0-24373 GCA_035687305.1 Hyphomicrobium sp.
GGCGCCGTGCCCAGTCGGCGGGACCGGCGGCGCTTTCCATCCACGGCAGCGCGAGCCGCAGCTCCCTCAGTTGCTTGGAGATGGCCGGCGCGGCGGGAGCGCCGTCTGCGGCTGACACCGCCGTTCCGATAGCGGAGGTCGCGGCTACGGCGCCCGTCGATTTCAAGAATTCGCGGCGGTCCATGGCGCGCCCGTTCCTTCTCGGCAGCGGCGATGGCGCATCAAACCCGATCGGGAAACGATTGACAACGGAAATGGCGTCGCGTGCGTGATCCCTGGGGCGTTTAAGGCCGCTCAGCGGCTCACGATCTAGAACACTCTACGGCGACCGTCTTGCTGGAGCCGATGCTGACGGTGCCCGATTCACTCATGACGCCACCGAACGCATCGCTCAGCTGCTTCTCCTGGCTATCCTCCGGCGGCTCGTTGATCGCGGGCTTGCAGCCAGCCGGCGCATTGGCGCTGAGCTTGATCGCGTCGGCCTCCGCGAAGTCGAACGCGATGAAGAAGCTGGAATCGAACACGGCAAAGTTGAAGCCGTGCGCGTCGGCCGGCACCGGGGCTTCGAGCGGCAGCGTGAAGTAGAGCGTCAGGATGCCCTTGTCGCTATATTCGAGCCAATAGTCGACCGGCGGCTTGAACTTCAGGGGCGTGTCGCCGAGCTTGGCGAAGGTGAAGTAGTCGAACTCCTTCAATCCGTCGATGTTGACCTGCGCCAGCTCTTGCAGCTCCTCGCGGTCGTATTTGCCGTCGCCGTTCTTATCGAGGCCCTCGATGGCGGTCTGCGTGTACATCTCATCGAACGTCCACGCCTGCTGCAGGCCGGTGATGGCGCCCCCATCGTAGAGGACCGTCTCCTTCATCGTGACCCACACGTGCGGGTGCGCCTGCACACTGCCCGGTACGGCGCAAAGGGCGACGAGGGTCAGCGCGAGAGCTAGAACAGAATAGAGTGCGCGCAATTCTTATCTCCCAGGGTCGGATACGGCGGGTGCGCCGGACGCGCTCAGTGCGGCATGGTGGATGTGACACGAACGTGGCGGTTGCGTGGTTATCCCGGGTGCTCTAGCTTCTCCGGATATTATCACATCCAGCCACCGACAGGATTAATAGCATGACGGGCCGCCCTTGCGCGCTGGGACAACTATTGCGCCGCAGGGCCGCGTTGCGTTGCCGTGCCGCCGGGATGCCCAGGGCTGCCGTGGCATGGCTCATATTGGGCTGCATCCTATCCTGCTGGCCATTCGCCGCGCGCGCCGAGACGCCCAACGTCGTCGTCACCATAAAGCCCATCCATTCCCTGGTCTCGTACGTGATGGAGGGTGCCGGTGCGCCCATCCTGCTCGTCGAGGGCAGTGCCTCTCCACATAGCTTCTCGCTGAAGCCCTCGCAGGTGCGGGCCATCAACGATGCAGGTGTTTTCATCCGCGTTTCAGAGCGACTGGAGCCGTTTACCGGCAAGATCGTACGCTCGCTGCCGAACGGTGTAACGCTCGTCACGCTGATCGATGCGCCGGGCATCAATCTGCTGCAGCAGCGCCATACGGGAGCGTTCGATCCGCACGGGCATACCCATACCCATGTCGAAGGCGACGCGGACAGCCACATCTGGCTCGATCCTGAAAATGCCAAGGTGATCGCGCGCTACGTGGCGGAGGTGCTCGGCAAACGCTATCCGCAACATGCGCCACTGTTCGCGGCGAACGCGGAGCGGCTTTCCGGGCAGATCGATGGGCTCGCGCGGGAGATCGCGGGGGAGCTTGCCCCACTCAGCGACAAGCCGTTCGTGGTCTTCCACGACGCCTATCAGTACTTCGATGCGCGCTTCGGGCTCGACGTCGTGGGATCGGTTACGATCAGCCCCGATGTGAAGCCGAGTGCCAAGCGGCTCGTCGAGCTACGCAAGAGGATCCGCGATCTCAAGGCCGTGTGCGTGTTCGCCGAGCCGCTTTACGAGCCGAGGCTCGTTGCCGCCGTGATCGAGGATACCGGTGCTCGGTCGGGGACTCTCGATCCGGAGGGTATGGGGCTGGTGCCGGGGACGGATCTCTACTTTACGCTGATGCGCAACCTGGCGGCCGCCATCAAATCCTGCCTTGCGCCCGCCACCTGACCTGTCGCCGCGGCGGCAATACGAGGGACGCCTTGCGGTTGACGAGTGGGCCGCGCGTGTCACCTTACGCCTCGTGCCACTATCTGCACGCTTGGCGAAGCGTGCGGTATCCGGAAGTGCGTCAGTCGCGATGCTCGCGAAGGGGTAGTGGCGTCCGCGTCGTTGCAAAGCAAAAAAGGGTAGCGCGGCGCGCCACCCTTTCAATCGATCGTTCTTATTAAGCCCGTGGGCGGCCGCCTTAGCGCACGATCACGCTTCTGACTGATAGATCATTGCCTAGAGCGAGGCGCTCTTGCCGGCGTGCTCGGAGTCGGCCGAGGTCGCGCGCTTGGCATCCTCGGCGGCTTTCTTCGCAGCCTCTGCGGCGGCACGCGCAGCCTCGGCAGCCTTGGCGGCACTCGCGGCGGCCCGCTCGGCAATGGCGGCGGGGCTTTCGTGTGCGGGCGCTGCAGCCGTTTCGGGCTTGCGCTCCGGCTTCTTCACCGGCTTGCGCTCGATGGGCTGCTGGGCGGCCGCGGCGAGCTGCTCGTTCTCGGTTGCTGCAGCGGGCGTGACGCTGGCGGCTAGAGCGCGCGGACGGATGCTGCGTGCTGGCGCCGCCGGAGCCGAAGCCTTCTCGACATTGGCGATGGTCTGCGGCGCCGGTGCCGGCTCGGGTTCGTCATAGGAGGCGACGGCCTGGCCGCCGAAGCGCTGCCAGGTCACGGTGACCTTCGTGCCGACCGGGATGCGCGGATAAAGGTCCAGCACGTCCTCGTTGAGCATGCGGATGCAGCCCTTGGAGACAGCCTGGCCGATGGTCCACGGCGCGTCGGTACCGTGAATGCGATAGGTGCTGGAGCCGAGGTAGAGCGCGCGCACGCCCAGGGGGTTCATGCGGTGGCCACCGGGGACCCACAGCGGAAGCTTGGGGTTCTCGCGCAGCATTTCCGGCGTTGGACGCCAGGACGGGTTGACGCGCTTATCCGTCACCGTGGTGGTGCCCTGCCAGCGGCTCTGCTCGCGCGGCACGGCAATCGGATAGCTGAGCGCGGTGCCCTGCTTGGTGATCAGATACAGGCGGCGGTCGCCGAAGCTCACGACGATCTGGCCGGCGGTGTATTTGGGGTCGAAGGTGACGGTCTGCTTGCCGCCGCCCCATTCCTGGCTACCACCCCAGAGGAACTCGAAAAGCCCTTGCGCGTGCGCTGTCGGCGCACTGATCGGCGCAGCGAGGACAACGGCTGCCAGGACAAGCGGACTCATCAGACGGCGGTTGGACATTTCGGCATGGCTCCGGGGGTTCGTATGGCAGGGCAGCTTGAGGCCATTTGGTGAATGGTGGGTTTATACCAGTCCCAATTTTTTGCGGCAGAGCACAGCGGCCACAGTCACACTCTGAACACCCCGCAACGGCCAATCTCGGCGATTTTTAGGCCGGACTGTTTCCTGGGTGTCTTCAGAAGCGCCTGATTTTTCAGCGTTTGTCTTCTTTGGGTGCGGTTTTCCGGTAGCGCTCCGCATTGATTCGCTGTCGTGCGCCGTTCTGGCTGTGGAGAAGGCTGGGACACACTTGGCGAGGCGTTGCTGCAACTTCCCGCGCGGTTTTTTGTTCTCGTTTTGGTCTTGACGGAGAGGGTAGCGCTGAATTAGAACGAATGAAGAACGACGACACTGTAACTGTCGTTGTCGAATGGTGCGAGAGCGTCCCGTGGACCAGACGGCCCTATCCCCCACCCCACCGTCCGGCTGTCTGCCACGGGTCTCGCGGCCGGAGCCAGGCCCGAGTGAGAGTATGCGTGGAGAGTTGCGTAGCGTTGGGCTCAATCGCTCTTGCCCGAACCGGGACGGGGAGACCCTCCTCGCCGTCCCGGGGGGCGGGGCAGTCACAGAGGCGCCGGCTGGAAAGTCCGGCATGATCGAGGAGCTGCGTTCGCGCATCCATACGCTCGAGCGCGGCCGTCATCTCCTGGCTTCCCCTGTTTCGGCCAACGATCCGTCGGATGGCGGTAAGGGGACATGGACGCTGGGCGCCGAGGCGCTGGACCGGCGTATCGGCGCAGGTCTCGACACCGCTTCCCTGCACGAGGTGAAGGCAGAGCCCCGTGCATCGGGTGCGCTTGCCGGTGCCTGGGGCGCAGCGATCGGTTTTGCTTTGCGTCTCGCCGTACGCCGGCTGTGCAGCCTCGAGAGCGGCCGGGTTGGTTCGATGCAGGTTCTGTGGTGCTGGCCTTCCTTCCTCGCGCGCGAGCTCGGCGTTCCCTATGGCCATGGCCTAGCTTCCATGGGTATCGAACCCTCGACTTGGCTGTTCGCGGAGACGGCACGGCCTGCCGATGCTCTCTGGGCGATGGAGGAGGGCTTACGCTCGCGCAGTCTCGCGCTCGTCGTTGGCATTCTCGATGAAGCGGAGCTGACGCCGGCGCGCCGCCTTAGCCTTGCTGCAGCCGAGCACCTGACGCCCTGTCTTGTCGTCACTGATCCGCGACTGTCGCCGGCGGGGTCTACCGCAACCCGGTGGCGTGTCGGTGTGCGCAGCTCGGCCCAGCACCCGCGCGATGTGGAGGCTCCTGGTGCCATGCGTTTCGGCGTGACGCTGGAGCGCTGCCGGCACCGTCCGATAACGCGCGAGCCCGTGTCCCACCTTCTGGAGTGGTCGGATGAAACGCATCGTTTCCGTATGGCTGCCGCTGTGGCCGATCGAGCGCATGGCCCGCGTGCAGCCGTCGCTGGTTCCCGATGAGGCGCCGTTCGCCCTCGTCGAAACAGGCATGCATGGCATCCGCATTACCGCCGTCAATGGCCATGCGGCGGAGCACGGCGTGCGCATCGGTCAGGCCCTCGCCGATGCGCGCGCCGCGCTGCCACAACTGCTGACCCATTCCGCGGACCGCCGCCGAGACCGTGCTGCGCTTTTGCTACTCGCCCGCTGGTGCGGTCGCTACGGGCCGAACCGCAATATCAGCGGCGAAGACGGGCTGTGGATCGACGTGACGGGTGTCGCGCATCTTTATGGTGGCGAAACGCGGCTCCTGAGCGATCTCATGCAGCGGCTGTCGCGCTTCGGATTGACGGTGCGGGTTGGTCTTGCCGATACGCTGGGGGCTGCGCACGCGCTCGCCCGCTATGCGGCTTCGCCCGCGATAGCCCCGGCGGGGAGCGGCAAAACTCATCTGTCAAAGCTGCCCGTCGAAGCCTTGCGCCTCGCGCCCGATACGGTTCTGCTCTTGCAGCGTTTGGGCCTCAAGCGCATCGGCGATCTTTATGGGCTGCCGCGCGCGGCCCTGCAGCGACGCTTTCGCTCGGCGAAGGGTGTCGAGGCGGTGCTGACGCGTCTTGATCAGGCGCTGGGCCTGCGCGAGGAGCCCTGCCGGCCGCTCGTCGAGCCGCCTGCTCTTTTCGTGCACCGCGCCTGGGCCGATCCACTCATATCGGCCGGGCAGCTCGAGGCCGAGACGCAAAAGCTTGCCAAGGACCTCAGCGTGCATCTGGCCGCGCGGGGGCTCGGGGCGCGGCGCCTGTGTCTGTCGCTTTACCGTGCCGACGGCACCGTCGCAGAAGCGCGCGCCGGGCTCAGCTCGCCGTCGTGGGACGCAAAGCACATGGCGGCTCTCATCGGGGAGAAGCTCACCGCACTCGATGCCGGTTTCGGTATCGATGCGATGGTGTTCGCGGCGGTGCAGGTGGAGCGGCCGCCGGAGCGACAGGGGGCGATTTCAGCGCGCCTTTCCGGCGGTGTCCGCACGGAGGCGACCGAGCTGGTAGACCGGTTGGTGAACCGCCTCGGGTCGGAGCGGGTTAGCCGCATGGCTCCGCGCGCAAGCCATGTTCCCGAGCGCGCCATCTCCCGTATCCCCGCCCTCGCAGGCATGCCAGAGCTTTCCTGGGCACTGCCCACCGGTCCGCAGCGGCCGGCGCTGCTGCTGGACCATCCCGAGCCGATCCGCGTTCTCGCCGAGGTGCCGGAGGGTGCGCCGGCGCGCTTCACCTGGCGGCGGGTGGAGCATCGCATCGTGCGCGCCGAGGGCCCGCAGCGCATCGCGCCGGAATGGTGGGACGAGATCGCCGTCAAGAAGAGTGACACGCGCGATTACTACCGCATCGAGGATGAGGGCGGCGCCGGCTACTGGGTTTTCCGCGAGGGTCTTTACGGACGCGCGGAGACGATCGGCGGCGAGGACGAGGGGCCGCGCTGGTACATGCACGGGTTGTTCGCATGAAACGCAAGCTGGCGAAGCAAGGCGAGTGTGCGTCATGGGAGCGATAAGAGCGCAAGAGCCTGTGCATTACGCCGAGCTGCAGGTGACGACCAACTTCTCGTTCCTGCGTGGGGCTTCGCATGGTGAGGAGCTGGTTATTCAGGCGAAAAGTTTGGGGCTGTCGGCGCTTGCCATTACCGATCGCAATACGCTTGCCGGTGTCGTGCGTGCGCACATCGAGGCCAAGAAACGCGGGCTCAAGCTGATCGTCGGCGCGCGGCTCGATCTCGAGGACGCGCCAAGTCTTCTATGTTTGCCGCGCGACCGGACTGCCTATGGACGTCTGTCGCGGCTTTTGTCGATGGGGCAGCGGCGCGCCGAAAAGGGCAAGTGCATACTTTTTCTCGATGACGTGGCGCAGCATGCCGAAGGACAGATATTCATCGTTTTGCCGCCGGACACGTGGGACTGGCGCTCGGTGCGCGAGCCCATCGTAGGCGATGAAGGTATGGGCGCGCCGCCGCGCTCCGCCGACGTCATTCCGTTTCGTCCGCTTTGTGGCGATGCGGCGTCTGCGCCGATCCCCTATGCCTCCCAGCCGCCAGACAGTGCCGCAGAGATCGCGTGCGAAACATCTGAGAAGCCTAGCTTCGAAGACGAGCTACGGCGCGTGAAGGCGGCACTCAGCGGCGCTGAAAAGCTCTATCTTGGCGCCAGTCACACCTACCGCGGGGATGATCGCGCGCGCATAGAAACCCTCGCGGCACTGGCGCAACGCTATGCAACGCCGCTCGTGGCAACGGGGGACGTGCTCTATCACACGCCGGCCCGGCGACCGCTGCAGGACGTGCTGACCTGTGTGCGCGAGAAAACCACCATCCGGCGGGCAGGGCTGCGGCTCGAAACCAATGCCGAGCGGCACCTGAAATCGCCCGCGGAGATGGCGCGTCTTTTCCGTGGCCACGAAGATGCCGTTGCGCGCACGCTGGAAATTGCCGCGGCGTGTACCTTCAACCTCGAAGATCTACAATACGAATATCCCGACGAGCCCATCCCTCCCGGCAAGACACCGCAGGGCTACCTCGAGGAGCTGACCTGGGAAGGCGCGCACTGGAGGTTTCCCGGAGGCATCCCGGACAAGGTGCGCGGGCTGCTTGAGCGCGAGCTGGCCCTCATCGACAAGCTCAAATACGCCCACTACTTCCTCACGGTGCGCGACATCGTGCACTTCGCCCGCTCGCGAGACATCCTTTGCCAAGGACGCGGTTCGGCCGCCAACTCGGTCGTCTGCTATTGCCTCGCCATCACGTCGGTCGATCCGATGGAGATCGATGTGCTCTTCGATCGCTTCGTTTCTCCCGAACGCAAAGAACCGCCCGACATCGACGTCGACTTCGAGCATGAGCGGCGTGAGGAGGTGATCCAGTACATCTACGGGCGCTACGGCCACCACCGTGCCGCGCTCGCCGCCACGGTGATCAGCTATCGGGCGCGCTCGGCGGTGCGCGACGTGGGAAAGGCGATGGGTCTCTCCGAGGATACGGTGGCAGCCCTCGCCGGCATGGTATGGGGTACGAGTGGCACCAAGGTGCCGGAGAAACATGTGCGCGATGTCGGTCTCGACCCGAAGGATCCATTGCTGGCACGGGTGTTGGAACTGACGGGCGAGCTACTGGACTTTCCGCGGCACCTCTCGCAACACGTCGGTGGCTTCGTCCTGACGCGCGGACCGCTGGTGGAGGTCGTTCCGATCGGAAACGCGGCGATGGAGAAGCGCACCTTCATCGAATGGGACAAGGACGACATCTCCGCCCTCGGCCTTCTCAAGGTCGACGTGCTGGCGCTCGGCATGCTTACCTGCATCCGCAAGGCTTTCGACCTCATCGAGCGCCACGAAGACAAGAAGTTTACGCTTGCCACCGTGCCGCGCGATGACGCGGCCGTCTACGACATGCTGTGCAAGGCCGATTCCCTCGGCGTGTTTCAGGTGGAGAGCCGCGCGCAGATGAACATGCTGCCGCGTTTGAAGCCGCGTTGTTTCTATGATCTCGTCATCGAGGTGGCGATCGTGCGCCCCGGTCCCATCCAGGGGGACATGGTTCACCCCTACTTGAGACGTCGTGACGGGGTCGAGCCGGAGTATTATCCCTCGCCTGCATCCGAAGCCGACAGGGATGAGCTGAAGAACATTCTCGGCCGCACCAAGGGCGTGCCGCTGTTCCAGGAGCAGGCGATGCGTATCGCGCAGGTCGCCGCCAAGTTCACCGACGCGGAGGTGAACGAGTTGCGCCAAGCCATGGCGACCTTTCGCCGTCGCGGCACCATCGGTCAGCTGGAGGAGAAGATGGTCTCGCGCATGGCCGCGCGCGGCTATGACAGAGTTTTTGCGCAGCGCTGTTTCAATCAGATCAAAGGTTTCGGCGAGTACGGCTTCCCCGAAAGTCACGCGGCGAGCTTTGCCCACCTCGTCTATATCTCCTCCTACATCAAGTGCCATCATCCGGCGGCATTCGCGGCAGCACTCCTGAACTCCCAACCGATGGGTTTTTATGCGCCCGCGCAAATCGTGCGCGATGCGCACGAGCATGGCGTCGAGGTTCGCGATGCCGACGTCAACCTTTCGGATTGGGATTGCACGCTGGAGCCAGATGGCGCCGATTGCCGTCCGGCGCTGCGGCTCGGGCTTCGCCAGATCGACGGCCTGCAGGAGGAGGAGATCACGGAGAAGCTCATCGCCGTGCGCGGCGCTCGGGATGCTATAGGTCCCGTCGCCGAGAGTAGAGGACAGGACATCGGCTTCGACGGCAGTGAGGATGTTGCGGACAGGCGGAACGATAGGGAAAAGAAAGCGCTAAACATCAAGCCGTTTCGCGACGTGCATGATGTGTGGGGACGTGCGCGCCTGCGCCTTGCGACGCTGCAGAAGCTCGCTGCCGCCGATACCTTCCGCTCCGTGGGGCGGGATCGCCGCCAGGCGCTGTGGGAGGTGAAGGCGCTCGGCGCCGCCGAGCCGCTGCCGCTGTTCTCCTGGAGCGAGACGCGGGAGGAAGCGCCCGAACCCTATGTGCAGCTTCCCGAGATGCGGCTTTCGGAGCATGTCGTCAGCGATTACCAGACGCTGCGGCTTTCCTTGAAAGCGCATCCAATGGATCTGCTGAGGCACCACTTTGCCGGGCATAAGGTTCTCGCCTGCGATGAGCTGCGCGGCGTGAAGGACGGCGCTTTCGTCTCAGTGGCGGGCGTCGTATTGGTGCGCCAGCGTCCCGGTTCGGCCAGGGGCGTCGTGTTCATGACGATCGAGGACGAGACGGGGATCGCCAATGCGGTTATCTGGGCGAAGACGCTGGAGGGCTACCGCAAGGAGGTGATGGGCGCGCGGCTCATCGTCATCCATGGGCGGGTGCAGCGGCACGAGAACATCATTCATGTCGTCTCGGCGCGTCTTGAGGATCGCAGCGACATGCTGCGGCTGCTCTCGGCGGATGGCGAAGACATGCGCGTGCCGCTCGCCAATGCCGATCACGTACGCAATCCCGATATCCGCAGCGAGCAGGCGGATCCTGCGAACGGTCATCCGCGTTGGGCGGGTCACCCGAGGCGCGAGCGCGTCATTCCAGCGCGGGAGCCGCGCATCATGCCGAAGTCGCGGGATTTTCACTGAGGTTCCACTGATGTTTTAGCGGGGCGATGCCGCGTGCGCAGGGAGCATCTCGGTGTTCGAAACCCCCGCGGCGCCCATGAACACGGCGAGGATCCGCGCCGGGATGCCGCCGGTATTGCGTCCGCTGTGCGGCCAGTCGACGGCTTCCATCACGGCGTCGCCCTGGCGGTAGACGCGCGTGCCCTTCGCGCCATAATCGACCGTCACCTCGCCTTCGAGAATATAGCCGAACATCGGCACGTCATGGCGGTGCCAGCCGGTTTCCTCGCCGGGCTGCATGGTGACGATCACGGAGGTGACTTTCGGCTTCCCCTGCGTAGGGTACGTAATGGGTTGGCCGATGACCGTTTCTTCCGTGTTCAACAGGGTGACGACTGATCCGTGCGAAGCTTTTTGTCTCTGCTCCGTGTCGCTGAAAAACACCGCGACACCTAGCAGCGGCAGGAGCGCCGCGAGCGGCCAGATCCAGATATAGGATTGCTTCCAGACCATCGCGCCCCGTTCCTCAAGCCCATTGTGCTCGGGGGCATGATGGCCGAAGTTGATGAACAACTCTTGCCCCTGCCGGTGCCCATGCTCGAACGCCCGTCGTTTTCACGCTTGCTCCTCGGCTTTGCCGTGCCGCTGCTGGCGGTTCTCATGGCAGGGGGCGCAGCCGCGCAGCTTTTCGATCCGCGCAGCCAGCCCGAGGCGGCGACGGGCATCGGCAGCCACGAGCTGGCGACGGCGAAGACGCACATGGTTTCGGCGGCCAACGTTCTCGCGGCGGAAGCCGGGCGCGAGATGCTGCGTGAGGGCGGATCGGCCATAGATGCGGCGATTGCCACGCAACTCGTGCTCAACCTCGTCGAGCCGCAGTCGAGCGGTATCGGCGGCGGCGCGTTCATACTCCATTGGGATAAGGCCAAGGGCGCGCTGCAGGTCTACGACGGGCGCGAGACTGCGCCCGCGTCGGCAACGCCGGACCGCTTTCTTGTCGACGGCAAGCCGATGCCGTTTTTCGATGCGGTGCTCTCGGGGCTGAGCATCGGCGTGCCCGGCCTGGTGCGCCTCATGGAGGATGTGCACCGTGACCACGGGCGCCTGCCCTGGGCAAAGCTGTTCGAGCCCGCGATACGCCTTGCGGAGGAAGGCTTCAAGATTTCACCGCGACTGCACATTCTTCTCAGCCTCGAAGGCGCAAAAAGTTTCGTGCCCGCGGCGCGCTCATATTTCTTCACGGAGAGCGGCGCCCCGCTGCCCATAGGTCACCGCTTGAAGAACCCGGAGCTCGCGAAGACGCTGCGGGCTATTGCAGCGGGTGGCGCGAATGCGTTTTACGAAGGGCCGATCGCGCAGGCGATCGTCGATGCGGTGGCGTCCGCTCCGCGGGCCCCCGGCGGCATGACGCTCGATGATCTCAAGGCCTATCGCGTCAAGCAGCGGCCGCCGCTGTGCATCACGTATCGCATCTACGAGGTGTGCGGTGTCGGCGCGCCGTCGTCGGGCGGCGTCGCGGTGGCGCAGACACTGAAGCTGCTTGAGCCGTTCGATCTTGGAACAGCCCCTTCCGATGCGCTCAATGCACCGGCCGTGCATCTCATTGCCGAAGCGGAGAAGCTCGCATTTGCCGACCGCAACCGTTATATCGGCGATCCGGATTTCGTCGACGTTCCCGAGGGGCTGCTCGATGAGGGTTATATGGCGCAGCGCCGCGCGCTCATCGACAAGGTTCACGCAGCGTCAAGCCCCAAGGCGGGAGAGCCGCCGGGGCTGAAGCGTCAGTCGTTCGGTGTGGACGCGACGGTCGAACGCGCCGGCACCAGCCAAATCTCCATCATCGACCATGACGGCAACGCGGTCTCGATGACGACGACGATCGAGGGCGCGTTCGGCTCGCACAACTGGGCGGCGGGATTTCTGCTCAACAATGAGCTGACGGATTTTTCGTTCCGGCCGTTCGATGCGGAGGGGCGGCCTGTGGCCAACGCCGTCGGTCCGGGTAAACGCCCGCGCTCGTCGATGGCACCGACAATCGTATTCGACCGCGCACGCAACATCGAGGCGGTGCTCGGCTCGCCGGGCGGCAGCCGCATCATTCTCTATGTTCTCAAGACGCTCGTCGCGATGCTCGACTGGAAGCTGGATGCTCAGCAAGCGGCCGATCTTCTGAACTTCGGCAGCCAGGGAAGTGCGCTGGAGCTGGAGGTCGGCTGGCCGGCGGTGCCGCTTGCGCTGACGCTGCGTCCGCATGGACACCACATCGCACCCTCGCTGATGAACTCCGGCCTGCACATCGTGGCACGCCGCGGTGGCAAACTCGAAGGCGCCGCTGACGTACGCCGGGAAGGCGCTGCGTTAGGGGATTGAGCGCAACGCTTCTACGTGCGACTGGTGCGTGCAGATCTCGCGAAGAAGAGGCAAGCCTGCATGACGCGCACCATCACCGTGCTCGGCGCTGGAATCTTTGGCCTTTGGCAGGCGTTTGCGCTCGCGCGCGCGGGGCATCGCGTGCGCCTCATCGAGACGAGCGCGGAGCCCTTTGCGGATGCGGCAAGCCTCTATGCGGGCGTGATGCTTGCGCCGGAGCGTGAGGCCGAGACCGCGCCATCCATGCTGCGTCAGCTCGGCCATGAGGGCATTGCGCACTGGCGCGATGTCTATCCGCGCCTCAAGTGCAACGGCAGCATTGTCGTCGCCAGTCCGCGTGACCGGGGCGAGCTCGACAGGTTTGCGGTCCGCACGCAGGGGCACAGGCTGCTCGATGAAGGGGAGCTGGGTGCGCTCGAAGGTGATCTAGGTCAGCGCTTCGGCGCGGCACTGTTTTTCCCCCACGAAGCACACATGCCGGCGAACGATGCGCTGGCGTTCATGCTGGGAGCGGCTCGCGCGGCGGGGGTCGATGCGGTTTTCGGCGTGGGAGATGCGGAGAGCGCTGCCGCCGATGCAGACACCATCGTCGACTGCCGGGGTATGGCCGCGCGCGATATGCTGAGCGATCTACGCGGTGTGCGGGGAGAGCGGCTGCTCATCCGCTCACGCGAAGTTGTCTTCGACCGGCCGGTGCAGCTTCTGCACCCGCGCATTCCGCTTTACATCGTTCCCTGGGGTGACGGCGTCTATCTGGTCGGCGCGACGGCGATCGAAAGCGAGGAGCGCGGACCGGTCACCGTGCGCTCCGCGATGGAGCTGCTCGGCGGCGCGTACGCGGTGCATCCCACGTTCGCGGAGGCCGAGATCATAGGGTTCGGGGCAGGCGTGCGGCCGGCGTTCCCCGACAACGTGCCACGGGCGATCGTGCGAGAGGGCGGGCGGCGCATCTTCGTCAACGGTGCCTATCGCCACGGCTTCCTCATCGCACCGGTGCTGGCGCGGATGGTCACGGCCTACCTTGAGGACGGGACCGGATCGGAGCTGCTTGCCGTCTGATGGAGGTCGAGCATGGGCCCTCGGCGAAGCCAAGCTTGAAACCCGAAGCCTCACCAATGGCGCCGTTCCGTTCCTATATACCGAGGTAAGGCCATGGCGCGTGAAGCCTCTTATTTCAGAGGTGATGTCGGGTGCGCTTGAGATTTCCGGGCCGTGGATGTTCTATGCGGCCACGGCCGCCGAGCTGGCCACAGATTTGGAGCGGCGAAGTGAGCGTCGAAGCGAAGAGCCTAGTGGATATCGTTGTGAACGGTGAGGCGCATCGGACGCCGGCGGCGACGCTCGCGGAGCTGGTGCACGAGCGCGGGCTCACGGGGCAGCGCGTTGCCACGGCGTGCAACGGTGAATTCGTGCCGGAGCGCGCGCGCGCAACACTGGCGCTTCGTCCCGGCGATCGCATCGAGATTCTTTCCCCCCGCCACGGCGGCTGAGCAAACACCATGAACGCGCCCGAACCGGCCATCGCTACCCGCAGCGCACTCACCCTCTACGGCGAGGCGTTCCCTTCGCGCATGCTGATCGGCACGGCGCAATACCCTTCGCCGCACATACTCGCGGAGGCGGTGCGTGCGTCCGGTGCCGGCATCGTCACCGTGTCGCTGCGCCGGGAACAGGCGCGCGGGCGCACCGGCGAGCGTTTCCTGGAGTTGATCGAGGCGCTGGGCGTGCGCGTGCTGCCCAACACCGCCGGCTGCCATACGGTAAAGGAAGCGGTTACCACGGCGCAGATGGCGCGCGAGGTTTTCGGCACGGACTGGCTGAAGCTCGAGGTCATCGCCAACGACGACACCTTGCAGCCCGAAGTGTTCGGGCTCGTGGAGGCGGCGAAGATCCTCTCCGCCGACGGCTTCAAGGTGCTACCCTATACAACCGAGGATCTCTCGGTGGCGGACAAGCTGCTTGCCGCGGGCTGCAAGGTCCTTATGCCCTGGGGTGCGCCCATCGGCACGGGGCGTGGCCTCGCCAATCCTTACGCGCTCAAAAGCCTGCGGGCGTACTATCCCGGTGTGCCGCTTATCATCGATGCGGGAATCGGCGCGCCCTCCCACGCGGCGCAGGCGATGGAGATGGGCTTCGACGGCGTGCTGCTCAACACCGCGGTGGCGAAGGCGGAGGATCCGGTGCGTATGGCACAGGCCTTCGCACAGGCTATCGAAGCGGGTCGCACCGCCTATGAGGCGGGCCTCATGGGCATGCGAGATATGGCACAGCCATCGACGCCCGTCGCGGGCACGCCGTTCTTCGATTTGAAGCGCGGGCCATGAGCGGCACGACGGCGGCGCAGCCCGATATCTTCTATCCTATCGTGCCGGACGCAGCATGGGCGGCGCGGATCGTCCCTCTCGGTGTGCACACACTCCAGCTGCGCATCAAGGATGCGTCCGCCGACGAGGTGCGCCGACAGATCGATGCTACGCTCGCGCTGACGCGCCGGCATGGGTGCCAGCTCATCGTCAACGACTATTGGCGCGAAGCCATCGCCGCGGGCGCCGACTACATACATCTCGGTCAGGAGGACTTGGCGGCGGCGGACGTTCGCGCGATCAAAGCGGCGGGCCTACGGCTCGGCATTTCCACCCATAGCGAAGAGGAGCTCGTCACCGCGCTCGCCGCCGAGCCCGACTACGTCGCACTTGGACCTATCTATGAAACCAAGTTGAAAGTTATGCGCTGGGCACCGCAGGGACTGGTGCGCGTCGGCGAATGGAAACGCCGTGTCGGCGCGTTGCCGCTTGTCGCCATCGGCGGCATAACGCCGGAACGGGCGCCGGACGTCGCTGCGGCGGGTGCTGACAGTATCGCTGTCATCACCGATTTTATGACAGCGCAAGATCCTGAGAAGCGCGTCGAAAAATGGCTTGCATGGGCGCAAGAGCGGCGGGAAATGGCGCGTTAGCGCGGTCGCTCAACCTTGCACACCGGCAGCTTGTGGGCTCAAATGCGCCAAAATGCTGCGCCAGTGCGCGTTAGAACGCGGCAAATCACGGACGCCATATGGCCTTTCGCTTCAAGCTCGGTGAGCCCTTCGATGAGGGTTGCCGGCGAATTTCCGTTGAGCAGATCGACCGCGCGCGGGCCATCCTGCGCGGTAACGGCGATGAGGCTGCCGCTGTGCACGAGACGCGCAAGTCGCTGAAACGGCTGCGCGCGCTCTTGCGCCTTATTCGCCCGGCAATCGGCGAGGAGACATTCAAGGCGGAGAATCACGAGCTGCGCGACGTCGGCCTCAGTTTGTCGGGTGCGCGCGACCGCCATGTGCTCGGCGAAACGCTCGACAAGCTTTTGTCGGCCAGCAACCTGTCGCCCAAAAGCGCGGAGGCGCTGCGCAAGCGCTTGGGTCCGCCCGACGGCCACGGAACGCCGCTCGCGATGGATGCCGCGCACGAGCGGCTGGCGGCGGCGCGGGAACGGCTCGGCGCCTTGCCGATCGGAGGAAGCGATTTCGATATCGTCGGGCGCGGACTGGAGCGCTCGTATCGTCGGGCGCGGCGTGCATTTGCCGATGCCTACCGCACTCCTAGCGATGAGGCCTTCCACGAATGGCGTAAGGGGGCGCAGGCCCATTGGCGGCAAATGCTTCTGCTGTCGCGTGCGTGGCCCGACTATCTCGGCGCCCGTGCCGCCGAAGCGCGTACGCTGTCGCAAATCCTCGGGGACGACCACGACCTGGCGCTGCTCGTGGAATTTGCCCGGTCGCAGCCCGGTACCGTGAGTGAGCAGGCCGAGCAGGTTGAAGCTGCCGCGCGCGCCCGGCAGGAGGAGCTGCGGCAAATGGCACGACCGCGGGGCGAGCGCCTGTTTGCCGCCTCGCCCAAACGCTTGCGCCGGAGTGTCGAGACTTTCTGGCAATCGGCGGAGGCGCTGAAAGACGTCGAGCCGCATGGGACCGAGACGGAAGCCTCCGGGCCGGCAAGGCGCGTCCGGCAGGCCGGACGACGCCAGCGGTCGGATGTCGCGGCAAAGACGTGACGGTGCTCTGCCCTCCGAGGCTTTGAAGCCGGAGCTTCGCCGTACTTTCCAGTTTGAGGCTTCGCCATACCTTCGGTTTGAGGCTTCGCCGCACCTTCGGTTTGAGGCTTCGCCTCGGGCGCCCATATTGGCTAAGGTGCCGCCCGACCATTCCGCTGCACCGCAAGCCCGAGGTTATCCAGCCGTGAACGACATCAAGGCCACTGCCGATTTCGCGCCCGCTTCTGCGTCTGCAATTCCCGGCTCCGGCCGCATCGGCGTGCTGCTCTTGAACCTCGGCACGCCCGACGGCACCGACTACTGGTCGATGCGGCGGTATTTGAAAGAATTCCTTTCCGATCGCCGCGTGATCGAGGTGCCGCGCTGGAAGTGGTGGCCGATCCTCAATCTCATCATTCTCACGGTGAGGCCGGGCCGGAAGGGCAAGGACTACGCGACGATCTGGAACAACGACATCGACGAAAGCCCGATCAAGACGACCACGCGCGGGCAGGCGCAAAAGCTCGCCGCCGTGCTGGGCAACCCTGAGCGCATCGAGGTCGATTTCGCGATGCGTTATGCCAACCCGACAACCGACAGCCGTATCCGTGCGCTGAAGGAGAAAGGCTGCGACCGTATCCTCCTGGTGCCGCTCTACCCGCAATATGCAGCGGCAACGACGGCCACCGCTGCCGACCATGCGTTCCGCACACTCATGGATATGCGCTGGCAGCCGGCGGTGCGCGTTGCGCCGGCCTACTACGACGATCCGACCTATATCGCCGCCGTGGCCGCATCGATGTCACGCGATCTCGCGGCGCTCGATTTCAAGCCCGAGAAGCTCATCTGTACCTTCCACGGCATGCCGATTGCGTATCGCGAGGCGGGCGATCCCTACTACGACCAGTGCCAGGTCACGTCACGCCTGCTGCGCGAAAAACTCGGCTGGCCGGAGGAGAACTGGCTGACGACGTTCCAATCGCGCTTCGGCAACGATCCGTGGCTGCAGCCTTATACCGATGAGACGGTGCAGCGCCTCGCCAGGGAAGGGGTGAAGAAGCTCGCCATCGTGGCGCCGGGCTTTTCCGCCGACTGCCTCGAAACGCTCGAGGAGCTCAACGGCGAAAACCGGCATTATTTCGAGGGTGGCGGCGGGGAAAAGTTCGCCTATCTGCCGGCCCTCAACGACAGCGACGACGGCGTGCGTGTCATCGAGGCCATCGTGCGGCGCGAGCTACAGGGCTGGATCTAGTTTTTCTTGCGCCGATCTTTCGGCCGATCGCTCAGCGCTGTTCCATAAGTAACTGCTTCGGAACTATTTTTTAACGATGTCTTGGTGTGTGCGCTTTAGCGTGCACAATGCCTGCCTCTGCCTGTTTTTCCGGGGATTCCATGGAGCCTGATATTATGAGCCCTTATTCCGGCGGCTTTGAAGTTTTTGGCGTGCTGCTCGTCATCCTCGCTGTCGTCATTTTATGGTCGACGGTGAAGATCGTTCCGCAGGGCATGAACTACACGGTCGAGAATTTCGGCCGCTACACGCGCACCCTCACGCCCGGCCTGCACATCCTCATCCCCGTCATGGAGCGGGTCGGCCGTCGCATGAACATGAAAGAGCAAGTGCTCGACATCCCCAGCCAGGATGTCATCACGCGCGACAACGCCATGGTGCGCGTCAACGGCGTGACCTTCTTCCAGATCCTCAATGCGGCGCGTGCGGCCTACGAGGTCGATGCGCTCGAGCCTTCCATCGTCAACCTGACGATGACGAATATCCGCACGGTCATGGGCTCGATGGACCTCGATGAGCTGCTCTCCAACCGCGATCAGATCAACGCGCGACTGCTGCAGGTCCTCGATCAGGCGACGGAGGCGTGGGGCATCAAGGTGACGCGCATCGAGATCAAGGATATCGATCCACCGCGCGACCTCGTCGACAGCATGGCGCGCCAGATGAAGGCCGAGCGCGAGAAGCGTGCGCAGATTCTCGAGGCGGAGGGTTCTCGCCAGGCCGAGATCCTGCGCGCGGAGGGTGAGAAGCAGGCCGTGGTTTTGGAAGCGGAGGGCCGGCGCGAAGCCGCTTTCCGCGATGCGGAGGGCCGCGAGCGGGCTGCGGAAGCGGAGGCCAAAGCCACGCAGATGGTGTCTGACGCGATCTCGAAGGGCAACGTGCAGGCCATCAATTATTTCGTGGCCAACAACTACGTCAAAGCTCTGGAAGCTCTCGCAAAAGCACCCAATCAGAAGGTTGTGCTGATGCCGCTCGAAGCCTCGTCGGTCATTGGCTCGCTGGCCGGTCTTGCGCAGATCACGGGGGAAGCGTTCGGAGGCGGCTCTCCCAATCCGACGGCGCCACCACGTGGCAGCGTCCCCCGCACGTAGCCGTGGCGGGGGGACGCCGGGCACTGCTATGTTTGCGGCATAGGGTTGGAGACGTTGGCCATGGGGCTGTCGGATTTTTTCTTTAATCTCGGTGCGTGGAACTGGTTCGTCGTTGCGGTCGCGTTGTCCGCGCTCGAAGCGATCGTGCCGGGCGTGCATTTCATCTGGTTCGGGGTGGCGGCTTTTATTGTCGGCATGCTGGGGCTCGCCACCGGGATGCCGTGGGAGTGGCAACTGATCATCTTCGCCATCCTGTCGTGCATCACCGTCTTCTTTGCGCGGCGCTATGCGGCCCCGGACGTGGCGGCAAGCGATCAGCCCGATCTCAACGCGCGCGCCGAGCAGTATGTCGGGCGCGTCGTGACCGTGGAGGAACCGATCGCAGATGGGCGCGGTAAGGTGCGCGTCGGCGATACGGTGTGGAATGCGCAGGGGTCGGACGCGCCGCAGGGTGCGCGTGTGAGGATCACCGGTGCCAATGGCACCGTGCTTGTGGTGGAGCATGCCTTCAACTGACCGCGAACGGCGCCCGAGTGCTCTCGTTTGGGCGCTTGCCGTGCTCAGCCTCGTTCTGCCCATTGTCGGCGTTGCGGCGGCGCTCTACGGGACGTTCTGGCTTTTCAACAACGACGCCAGCGGCTGGATCTGGCTTGCGGCGGGCATCGCACTGCTGGTTGTCGATCTCGTCATCGACCAGAAGTGGGCGTCCTGGTCCACTTCGGCGGAGCCCAATCTCAATCGCCGCGCCGCGCAGCTCTTCGGTGAGGTGGTGACGGTGGTCGAAGCTATCCCGCGGGGTGGCCGTGGACGGGTGCGCGCGGGAGACGGCGAGTGGCAGGCCGAGGGTGTGGAGGCCGCTGCGGGGGATCGTGTACGCGTTACCGGGTGCAAGGACGCGGTGCTGACGGTGGAGCGCGTCGAGGGGTAGCACCCATGGCGCGACCGACGAACCCTGCGCGCCGTCTATAGCTCAACGCTCTGTCAAAAGTTCAGGCGATGCCGGCGCGGAGGAGGTCGTGCACGTGCACGATGCCAACCGGTTTGCCGCGCTCGACGACGAACAGAGCCGTGATGCGGGAAGCGTTGATCAATTCCAGGGCGGCGGAGGCCAGCATGCCCGGCTTCACCGTCTTGGGCGCGCGGGTCATGATGTCGACGGCGCGGCGTCGCACGAGGTTTTCACCCATGTGGCGCCGCAGGTCGCCGTCGGTGACGATGCCGATGAGCTTGCCTTTTCCATCGACGACGCCCAGGCAGCCGAGGCTTTTCTGGGTCATGATGACGAGGGCATCCCCCATCTGGGCGGTGTCGGGCGCCAGCGGCAGGCGCTCCCCGGTGTGCATCACGTCGGCCACGTACTTCAGGCTGGCGCCGAGCGAGCCGCCGGGGTGGAACGCCTTGAACTCCTCGGGTGTGAAGCCTTTGGCCTCGAGCAGAGCCATCGCCAGGCAATCGCCGAGGGCAAGCTGCATGGTTGTCGAGGTCGTGGGGGCGAGCCCATGGGGGCAGGCTTCCTTCGAGCGCGGCAGCTCCAACACGATATCGGAATGCTGGCCGAGCGCCGATTCGATGCGCGAGGTGATGGCGATCAGCGGCACGTTGTAGCGCCGCGAGTAGGTGATGAGCGGCTTCAGCTCCACGGTCTCGCCCGACCAGGAGAGAGCGAGGAGCACGTCGTCCGACGTGATCATGCCGAGGTCGCCGTGGGAGGCTTCGGTCGGGTGCACGAAAAAAGCCGGCCGGCCGGTCGAGGCGAAGGTGGCGGCGATCTTCTGGCCCACGTGGCCGCTCTTGCCGATCCCGGTGACGACGACGCGGCCGCGCGCGGCGCGCAGCAGGCGCAGGGCATCGCCGAATGGGCGGCCCATGTCGCCCGTCAGCGCTTCGCGCAGCCGGTTCAGGCCCTCGCATTCGAGATCGAGTGTGCGGAGCGCGGACGCGACTGGAAGGCGGCTCAATTTCTTGCCGCCGTCGAGGGTCCGGAATTTGCGCAAGGATCGCTCGGCCGCCGTCATTGGCCCAATTCCCCCGAATGCCTTCAGCGACGCTAAGTCTTAATAGTTTCTTATAATTCTCGGGGCCTGTCCAGCGGATGCAACACGCCGTTCACCGCTCATTCCGGCCATCTAAACAGACCGTTAACCGATGCTCTCTAGCGTTCTTCCAGCAAGTACGGCGTTCACGGTGTGCATTACCACATGGGAGCGCCTTTGTCTGGCGAACGCAAGATCGTCGGGTTCGTGCTTGGCTTCGCCGCTGTCGCCGGCGCTGCGCTCCTGTTTGCGCCTTCCGTATCGCTCGCCCAGATCCTCGACGCACCCGCGGCTGCGCCCGAACGGCCCCGCCGGCCGGCGCTGCGGCCCGCGGTTCCGGACGATTCGGCGTTCGAGGACGAGGAGCGGCGGGCATTCGACGACGGCCGATTCGGTCTCGACCAGCCCTCGCGGCCAGTGCTCAGACCCCGCGTCGTCGATGAGGACGACGGGACCGTCGACATGGGCACGGGCGTCGAAGGCGGGGATGCGCAACCCGGTCCGGCGCCCGACGCCGGCACCGATCAGGCCTCGGGCGGCGCGGGCGGCGACAACGTGCGCCGCGGACAGCTCGCGATCGCCCAGGACGGGGATCCTGTAACCGTCGTCGAGACACCGGCACCGCAGGATGGCGTGATCGAGCTCAACGAGCCGGAATCGCCCATGGAAGGCGAAACCGACATCACGGGCGCTGATATGCGCTCGCCGGAGGACGTGCGGGTGTTCGCGGCAGAGCCCGCCGGATTCGATCCACTGCTGCTGCAGGCGGGTGAATACAACCCGGTCTTCAGCCAGAGCCGTTTCCAGGGATTTTCATTCGATCCCTTCCCGCAGCTCGGCACGCGGATCGGCAGCTTCGTGCTCTATACGAACGTCGAGACGAACTACGATTACAACAGCAACCTCTTCGCATCGCCGAATGCCGTGGGCGACAGCTCGCTGGAGGTGCGTCCGGCCGCGCGGCTTGTCTCCAACTGGAGCCGTCATGCGGTGGAGGTGCGGGCGAGTGGCGATCTCAGCTACCATGACCGATACCCATCGGAAGATGACCGTGCCTACCTCGTGGAGGGACTGGGCCGTCTCGATGTGACGAGCCGTACCAACCTGCAGGGTCTCGTCGCGCACGAGGAGGCGCAGGAGAGCCGCTCAGCCATCAACGCGACTTCGGTCGGCACGCGCCCGAACATCAATGTCGACCGCTACCGCGCGGCGCTCAACCACCGCTTCAACCGCCTGTCGGTGCAGGTGCGTGGCGCGATCATCGACACCGCCTACAGCGACGACGTGATCGGGGGTGTTCCGATCAGCAACGCCGACCGCAACTTCACCCTTTACGAGCAGGCGGTGCGGCCGCGGTGGGAGTTCTCGCCGTATCTGTTCGCGTTCTCCGATATCGCGATCAACCAGCGCGACTACGACGTGGCGGCGTTTTCGGACGGTATCCTGCGCTCCTCGCGCGGTGAGCGTTATCGCGTCGGCGTCTCGTTCGGCGAGGTGGGGGAGATCCTGCGCGGCAGCATCAGTCTCGGCTATGGGCGCCAGACGCCGAACAGTCCGGAGCTTCCGGTGATCGACGGGTTGCTGATCGATGCCGATCTCGCCTGGCAGATCAATGCGCTGACGACGCTGCAGTTCACCGCCACGAGCGAGGTGGCGGAGACGACGACCGCGGGGTCGGGCGGCGTAATGGAGCGCACCTACGGGCTCGAAGCGCGGCACGCGTTTACGCGGTATCTCGTCGGCATCGCGGGCGTCGGCTACATGACGCGCGACTTCGTCGGTGCGGACCAGACCGAGAACCAGTTCACGGCCGCATTGGGCACGGAATATTATCTCAACCGCTGGGCGACGCTGTTCACGCGCTATGTGCACACGGACTTCAACAGCTCGCAGCCCTACGGCAGCTATACGGCGGAGGAAGTCCAGGCGGGCGTGCGTCTGCGCAACTGATGGCGTGCGCGCGATGCGCAGTGCCCGATCGGTGCTTCGCTGCGAGAGGCTACACGAGCTTGCCGATGCCGGCCTTCAGCGCGTCGGCAAGATCCGGGCGCTCCAGGCCGTAGGCAACGTTCGCCAGCAGGAAGCCGATCTTGGTGCCGGTGTCGTAGATCGTCCCGTCGAAGCGGACCGCGTGATAGGGCTTGCCGGCCTGAAGCATCGCCAGCATCGCGTCGGTGAGCTGGATCTCGCCACCCGCGCCGCGCTCCTGCGTGGCGAGGATGTCGAACACGTCGGGCTGGAGAATATAACGGCCGGTGATGTGCAGGTTGGACGGCGCCGTACCCTGCTTCGGCTTCTCGACCATCTTGGTGATGCGCGAAACCTTCGCGGCGGCGTCCTCGACGCCGACGATGCCATATTGATGGGTTTCGCTTTCGGGGACGGGCGAGACCGCGATGAGGTTGCCGCCGTGCGTATCATAGGCGGCGATCATGTCGGCGAGGCAGCCCCGGCCGCCGTGGTGGAGCATATCGGGCAAAAGCAGCGCGAAGGGTTCATCGCCGATGATATCGCGCGCGCACCACACCGCGTGCCCCAGGCCCAGCGGTGCCTGCTGGCGGGTGAAGCTTGTGCAACCGGCTCCGGGCAGTCCCGCGGCCAGCTCGGCGAGCTCCTTCGTCTTGCCGCGCTCGGTTAACGTTGCTTCCAGCTCTGGTGCGCGGTCGAAGTGATCCTCGATGGTCCCCTTGCCGCGGCCGGTAACGAAAACGAAGTGCTCAATCCCAGCAGAACGTGCCTCGTCGACGACATGCTGTATGACGGGGCGATCGACAACGGTGAGCATCTCCTTCGGGATCGCTTTGGTGGCGGGTAAAAAGCGGGTGCCCAGCCCTGCAACGGGAAATACGGCCTTGCGGATGCGCTGCGGGGAAGCGGACATAGCGGCTCCAGATCTGATGGATGACGTTCAGGAGAGGATGCAACTGGTGCGGTTTTTGAATGACGACTTGGGATCGTGCGCAGGCACTTGAATCAAGGCATAGTTAACACCCCGTAGTCCACTACCCTCGGGCGGCGACAGCATCGGGAAGGCATGGAGCAGAGATGACCATCCTCGTCACCGGCGGAGCCGGCTATATCGGCAGCCACATGGTTCTCGAGCTGCTCGACAGCGGTGAAAACGTCGTCGTTCTCGACAACCTGTCGACCGGTTTTCGATGGGCGGTGCCGGCCAACGCCACGCTCGTCGTGGGGGACATCGGCGATCAGGAACTCGTTCGCAGCATCGTGCGCAAGCATGGGGTGAAGTCGATCATCCACTTTGCGGGGTCGATCGTCGTGCCGGAGTCGGTCGTAGATCCGCTCGGCTACTACCACAACAACACGGTGAAGTCGCGCGCCCTCATGGAGGTCGCGGTCGAGATGGGGATCGAGAATTTCATCTTCTCCTCGACGGCGGCGGTATACGGCATGCCGACGGAAATTCCGGTGCGCGAAGATGCTCCGCCGGCTCCGATGTCGCCATACGGTTCCTCCAAGCTGATGACCGAGATCATGCTGGCCGACACATCGCGCGCCCATAACTTCCGCTATGTGGCGCTGCGTTATTTCAATGTGGCCGGCGCTGATCCGAAAGGCCGTTCGGGCCAGTCCACTCCTAACGCAACGCACCTCATCAAGGTTGCCTGCGAGACGGCACTAGGGAAAC